>JBFMEI010000055.1:0-9844 GCA_040753295.1 Thermodesulfobacteriota bacterium
GGCGATGAGCCTGCTGGCCGGTGAGGCTGAAAAGATCAATGAAAACGACCCCCGTCAGGCTGCCAATCTCATGCGGAAACTTACGGATATGACCGGAATGGAGCTCGGACCGGGAATGCAGGAAGCTTTGACCCGGATGGAAAATGGAGAGGATCCTGAACAGATAGAAGCCGAGATGGGGGATCTTCTGGAGGGAGATGAGCCATTTATCCTGCCGGGGAAAAAAGGGAAAAAAGGCAAAGGGGCTAAGCGATTGCCTGACAGGGATGACACTTTATACGACTTGTGACCTGAAAGATTCAGGTATGAACCATAGGATATGTTGAAGAAAATGGGGGGTATTTTGGAAAAAGAGATTATTGATCGTCTCGAGATTCAGAAAGGAGATATCACCCGGCTGATGGTTGATGCCATCGTAAATGCGGCAAATTCATCTCTCATGGGGGGTGGAGGAGTCGACGGCGCCATACATCGGGCTGCAGGGCCGGAGCTTTTAGCGGAGTGCAGGACCTTGGGAGGATGTCCGCCGGGTGAAGCCAGGATTACAAAAGGATATCGACTTCCGGCGCGATATGTAATCCATTCGGTTGCCCCGATTTATAGTGGAATACCCGAGGATCGGATGACGTTATCCCGATGCTATTTCAACAGCATAACCCTTGCCGACACCTATGGAATTAAACAGATTGCCTTTCCAGCAATCGGTTGCGGCGCTTATGGATATCCCATTGAGGAAGCGAGTCGGATTGCTCTTGAGACGACTTGCAGCGCTTTAAAAAATCATCCTGGAATTCAAAAAGTTATTTTTATTTGTTTTTCAGAAGGGGATTTCAGTATTTATAAGAGACACTTGAAAAGCATGAAAACCGGGCTTCAGGGATAAATTAATCCTGCAGCACCCGATGATAATACCCCATTGGATACCCCCATTGACAAAACAGTGTTTAATGGCTAGCATAAAGTCCAAGGCGTTAAACAGAAAACAGGTTGCGTTTAAATAGATTTTTAAGAGGAGGATTGCATGCTGGAGATCACCAAAACGGCGACAGATCAAATCGCAGAGTATTTCAGAGGGAAGGAAGTATCACCCATTCGAATATTTTTGCATGAAGGGGGATGAGGCGGACCGTCCCTGGCAATGGCTCTGGATGAGCCTAAGGATGCGGATGAAGTTTATGACATCGAGGGATTCAAATATATTGTGAACAAAGAGTTTATGGAGCGGGCAAAACCGATAAAGGTTGATTTCGAAGAAGTCGGATTCAAGCTGACTTCGAGTTTGAAATTTAATGCGTCTTGTGGAGGGTGTGGAACTTCAGAAACCTGCGGGCATTAGAATAATTGCCTCAAAAAAGGATATGAGGGCAGCACCACGATGGTGTTGCCCTTTTTTTTCCAGACACTTGAGAGGGCGATGCAGGAGAAAAGGGTGGGAGTCTATTGAAAGTCTTCATTGCAGGAGGAACGGGATTTATCGGAAGGCGTCTGAGTGAATTTTTCCTGGAGAAAGGATACCGGGTAACCGTAAGCGGGACCCGTTCAACCCCATGGAAAAGCCCTTCCCATGGCTTTCAGTATATCCCAGCAGATTTGACCCGTGAAGGGCCCTGGCAATCGGTTTTATCGGATTCAACGATTGTCATCAATCTTGTGGGGAAGAGTATCTTCCACCGCTGGTCCGATAGCTACAAGAGAGAGATATTATCAAGTCGAATCCTCACGACCCGCAATATCGTGGATGCGATTCAGCCGAAAGATCAGACAACGCTGATCAGTACATCAGCAATCGGATATTATGGAGATCGGGGAGACGATTTGCTGAACGAAGAGGAGCATCCGGGAAACGATTTTTTATCCGAAGTCGCCCTCCTTTGGGAAGAGGAAGCCAAAAAAGGAGAGGAGAAGGGGGTACGCGTGATATGCCCCCGCTTTGGAGTTGTATTCGGGGAGACGGGAGGAGCTGTTGAAAAAATGGTATTTCCATTCAAGTGGTTTTTCGGCGGACCCCAGGGAAAAGGGAGTCAATGGCTTTCATGGATCCATCTGGATGACCTCTGCTTGGCCATGGAATTTGTAATCCGGAATAAATCCCTGCGAGGTCCTTTGAATTTCTGCTCTCCCTATCCCATACAAAATAAGGAATTATCAAAGCTCTTCGGAAAAATATTAAACAGACCTTCATGGATTCCGACCCCGGGATGGGTGATCCGGCTGGCTTTCGGAGAATTGGGAGGCACCATCCTTTCCAGTCAGCGATGCATGCCAACCCGGTTGTTAAAAGAGGGGTATGAATTCACGTATCCGGATCCGGAAGAAGCGATTCGAAAGAGCCTTCGAAAATAAACAAAAATGTAAAGAATAGAGATGGACCCGATTACCCATATGACCTCCGGTCTGCTCACCGCCCAGGCGTTTCGCCCGTCAACCGGAAATCGTCTTTTTTTTATTCTTTGTATCATCGGATCTCTGATTCCGGATATCGATAATTTTGCAGGACTCTGGGGCCCGGAATTTTATCTGATTCATCACAGGGGTGTGACCCATTCCATTTTCGGAGCGATCGCCCTTGCCGCACTTCTCGGATTCTTCTATACGGCGCTGAACGGTTTCTATTCGAAAAAAAAATCCTTTGCCATTCTCCTTTTTTTGGTTTTTATTCATATTTTTTTGGATATGATCACCTCCTATGGGACTCAGATCTTTTATCCCTTTACCCGTCACCGGTATGAGATCGCCTCGGTTTTTATCATTGATCCGTTTTTTACGATATCCTTGATCGGAATTGCGCTCCTATCCTATAAATTTAAAGAAAACAGGGTCCGGATTGCGGTTTTCGGGTTGATATGGCTTGTTATTTATCCTGCAATAGGATATGGTGTTCGCAGCCATGTACAATATAGAGTCGAACACCATCTGATTCAAAATGGAAATTCCCAAAGACGTGTTCATGTCCTTCCTGAAGCGTTTTCCCCGGTCTACTGGAAAGTCATCCTGGAAGATGAAAAGAATTATTATCTCGGTGTTGTTTGTCTGATGGAGAATTCCAAAAAAATTGAATATGAACGTTATGAGAAAGCGGATCTTGTATTGATGCGAACCCTTGGAGAAAAGGTCTCATTTTTTAAAACATTTGCATGGTTTGCTTCCTTCCCATTCATGGAGATCGATAACTCAGGGGACCAAGAGATCATCACTTTCGGAGACTTGCGGTTTATCAGCATGATGAAATTGTTAAAAAACAGGTCTCAAAGAAATGGGAGGCCATTTTCCATAAGTGCCGTGTTGGATATCAATCGAAATATTATCGGATATACCTATCGTAAACCCGGGGGCACCCAGATCATTCAACATATAGAATAGGAACAGGACATGTCGTATTGGGGTTACCTGCTCGCGTTTGTCTTCTTATCGATTGCCTTTTTATTGCTCAATAGCTTAAGACTTCGAAGGGATCGGCAGCTCAAGAAAATTCCGACCTATGTTTGCAATAATTGCGGGGAGCAGGACTGCCTCTGCTCAAGAGAAGATGAAGCGGAAAATCCAAGACAAGAGGAACCGGATACCGGAGGGAAAGCATGAAGGACTTTTTGGAAAGTATCAAAGAAAGAAGAAGTGTTCGCAAGTACGAGGAAAAAGAAATCCCCGAAGAGATGCTCAATCAGGTTCTCGAATCCGTGAGGTGGTCGCCGTCGTGGGCGAATACCCAATGCTGGGAAATCGTGGTTGTTAAAGATCCCGTGATTAAGGAAAGATTGCAGGCCACGCTTCCGGAAAAAGGAAACCCCGCCAGGACGGCGATGATTCAAGCTCCTGCCGTTTTAGCTTTATGTGGAAAGCTGAAAAGCTCGGGTTATTACAAAGACCAGGCCGCAACACGCTTGGGGGACTGGTTCATGTTTGATCTTGGAATTGCCGCGCAGACCTTATGCCTTTATGCCGGCTATTTGGGGCTGGGAACGGTGATCGTGGGACTTTTCGACCATGACCGCGCAAAAGAGGTTTTAAAGGTTCCTGCGGGGTATGAACTTACAGCCATGATTCCAATCGGATATCCGGCCAAAAAAACCGAAGCACCGAAGCGAAAAGAACTCCGGGAGTTTATCCACAAGGATACTTTTTAATACTTGCAGGGGATCGAAAATCTGATTTTAAGGAATTTGTCGCTTCAGTGATTTCTGCAAAAAGGAAGGATGAATGCACAATTTCATTCATCCAAAATTCGCTGATGGACTGGTACCGGAACTCTTACCGGGACCTTCCCTGGAGAAAGAGACGGGACCCCTATGCCATTTGGATTTCCGAGGTGATGCTTCAACAGACACAGGTTAAAACGGTTCTGCGATATTATTCAAAATTTTTAAATGCATTTCCCGATGTATGGAGTCTTTCCCAGGCAAAATCGCAAGCGGTATTAAAAGTTTGGGAAGGTCTCGGATATTATGCCCGGGCTCGAAATCTTCATGCAGCCGCGAAGCAGGTAATGGAAGAGCATAGCGGGAAGATTCCGTCAGATCGGAATGGATTTTCCAGACTCCCGGGGGTGGGAAAATATATATCTGCCGCTGTGCTGTCTATTGCCTTCAATCACCCCCTTGCCGTTGTTGATGGAAACGTCAAGCGGGTTCTCTCAAGGCTTTTTCGGATAAATACTCCGGTCAATTCAGGTTCATGCGCTTCGGTTTTTGAACACCACGCAACCCGTCTTCTTGATGAAGGGAATCCTGGAATCTTCAATCAGGCTGTTATGGAACTGGGAGCGTTGATCTGCAAGCCGAAAAAACCGGACTGCGCAAAATGCCCGCTGATCCGGTGTTGCAGGGCCTTTAATGACCGGAAAACAGCGGATTATCCGAAACGGATTGTCAAACAGAGAATTCCGGTTTATTCCGTTGTATTTGGAATTATTGTCAAAGACAGAAAGTTCCTGATTACCCGGCGCAGGCCGGATGGATTCCTGGGAGGATTATGGGAATTTCCAGGAGGGAAAATCTTGGAAAACGAATCTCCCCAGGCGGCATGTCTCCGGGAAGTTAAAGAGGAGGTCGATCTGGAAGTGAAAATCGAAAGAAACTTAGCCAGAATCAGGCATGCATACACGCATTTTAAGATAGAGGCGGATGTATTTATCTGCCGATATTTGTCCGGACGAGTGAAACGGAGAAGCGCTGAAGATCACCGCTGGATTGCCTTGAACAAGATCGATGAGTATCCGTTTCCGGGGGCAAATCGGAAATTTATTCCCATGCTGAAAAGTGTTTTGAGTGAATCCTGAGACCGCATGATGAAGGTGAAACAGGATTTAACGATTCGAGGGAATTCTCTTTTTCATTGACACGAAATTCAATAGATTCAGAAATGCCGGTTTTCCACGGGGATCCATCAAAAAGGAGGAGAAATGACAACCGACCGAAGTCATGGCCTTGGCGAATTGACCTGGTTTGCTGAAACGGTCATCCGGGAATTGGGAGATGAAGCGTTGAGTTTTTATGGAAAAGGAAAAACGCATCTTAAATTTGATGATGAACTGGTAACCCAGGCGGAAGTTCACCTGGTTGATCGGTTTGAAAAGAAGATCGCGCTGCAATTTCCCTCGCATCAGGTTTATCGAAACAACAAGAAGATGGACGATTACCGTACCGGTGAGCAGACATTTCTTTGGGTCTTTGATGCCATTGACGGCGTGGCGAATTTCCAGGCAGGAATTCCTCTTTGGGGGATATCCCTTTCAATTATTGAAAATTTCTGGCCGGTTTTTGGTGCTTTCTATATGCCGGCAACCGGAGATTTTTTTCATGCCGTCGGCGGAAGCAAAGCTTATTTAGGTCAGAAGGAAATCCATATATCCGAACAGGAGAGCATCAATAATGAAAGCCTTCTTTTAACCTATTCGCGGTTTCATCAAAACTTTAATTCCAATTTCCCCGGAAAAATCCGAAACCTTGGATGCACGGCGGCACACATTTGCTATGTAGCAATGGGGAGTGCTGAGGCGGCTGTTGTGGCCAATGAGTCGTATCAAAATCTGGCTGCTGTTCAGATCATTATTGAATCCGCAGGCGGAAAGATCTATCCGATGGATGGAAGCGAATTTTATTTAAACGATCATTTGAGTGAAGGGCGGATCGAAAAACCGCTTTTGATTGTTTCACCGGATAATCGAGCAGAGGTTTTGGATTACATCCGGGAAATTTTTTGAGCAAGCGGTTCAAGAAATTCCATTTATGAACGCGACACGACCCAGAGATAACCCGTTGGTCAGCGTGGTGATCCCGACGTATAACCGGGGTTGGATCCTCAGAGAGGCGATCGAAAGCGTTCTGTCGCAGGATTTCAAGGATTTTGAACTGATCGTTGTTGATGACGGGTCAACAGACAACACTTCTGATATTCTATCCGAATACGGAGACCGTATCCGGGTTCTATTTCAGCGCAACTCAGGTGTGAGCGCCGCCAGAAATACGGGAATTAAGAAAGGGGCCGGTACCTACATTGCATTTCTTGATTCTGACGATTTGTGGCTTCCAAAAAAACTTTCAAAGCAGGTCGATTTTTTTATAAAAACCCCTGGTGCCAGGGTCTGTCAGACCGAAGAGATATGGATCAGGGATGGAATTCGAGTCAATCCGAAAAAAAAACATAAAAAATCCTCCGGGATGTTTTTCAATGAATCCCTTCACCTTTGCCTGGTCAGTCCGTCAGCGGTCATGATTCATCGATCTATTTTTGATCAGATCGGTCTTTTTGATGAAACCTTACCGGCCTGCGAAGATTACGATCTCTGGCTTCGCATCCTCTCCTGCTGTCCGGTTTATCTGATCGATGATCCTTTAATCGTCAAACGGGGAGGACACCAGGATCAGCTTTCAAGAATTCCGGGTCTGGATCGATTTCGAATCAGGGCGATTGAAAAAATACTTAACAGCCCCCGGCTTCAAGAAGATCAGGCCAGGGCGGCTGCCAGTGTGCTGAGTGAAAAAAGTATCCTGTATGCAAAGGGATGTCTGAAGCGGGGACGTCTTGATGAATATCGACGATATCGGATGCTTGCCTCACGATATGCCCCCCTTTTTCAGGGAGCCGGGATCAAGCCATCCGTTTGATTTCCAGAAGTTTTTCCTCAAGCTTCTTTCTTGAGACCGGAAAAGGCGTTTTAAGTTCCTGAGCAAACAGGGAGACGAAATATTCCCGGATAAGCCAGAAGTATTCTTCAACAGCCCTTCTTTTTTCAGAAGATGAGGTCCTTGAAAGCGTTGTTGCCAGTTCTTTCAGCGCTCTGGTAAAAAGAGAAAACTGCTCATCACGCATGCGATCTTTCCGAAGATCTATGATCCCCCGTTCACCCCTGACGGCAATAGCTCGAATATATCTAGGCAACGAAAGGAGTCGCTCTTCCTCATAGACCTGGATAAATGACTTTGGAACCAGTTCATTCAGATCCGCATGAAGCGAGCGAAGAAATTCAAGAACCGAAGGATTTGAACGATTTGCCTGTTGGAGATTCTCCAGAATAGACCGGGCGTCCCGGCAGGCATCAAGCACCGGGGCCATGAGGGTTACGATCTTTAAACCATGGGGTTGAATCCGAGCTGAAAGAGATTCGGCATAAGAAAAAAATTCCTCTCGGGTGCGGATATTTTTCTTAAAAAGGTCTTGGGCGATCCGTTGAAAAATTATTTCCAGCATCAGGGGCTGACTCCCGAAAAAGAGTGAATGGCCGGCTGTTTCTTTCAACTGGGTGATGGATTTTTTCAGGAATTTGATCTCTTTGGAAAAATGGAGGAAAAATAGCTCGGCCACACCATCAAGATGCGATTTTGCTGCTTTTTCCCGGGACGAAAAGAGACGGAGATTGACACCGGGTTTATCCCGGATTTTTTCAAAAGCAGGATAAAAAACCCATTCCCTTTTATCCCGTCCTTTCAAAACAATGGCTTCTGGAATGTCGTTCAACCCCCAGCGGGTCAGCCCTGTCATCTCGTACTCTTTTTTCTGGGAATCGTACTCTTTTAAAATTTCAGGTTTTTCGGATAACTCGAATTCATGGAACAGGATCTCCGAATCTCTTCCGGAACGAATAACATCGCCATGAGGCCCGATAATGGCGATCCGTATTTTCAGATATTCCGGAATGTCGGAATCGGACCAGGCATCTGAAGGGATGTTTATTCCAAAACGGCCACGAAGAGTTTCACTGATCCAGTTAATAAGGGATTTCTCTTTATTAACCGGTTGGTCCAGGACCGTATCCACGGCAACAGATATGGGGATCAATTTTTTACGCCATTCTCTTGAAAGACCTTTAATCAGTCTTTCGACTTTTTCTCTGAGTAATCCCGGAACAAGATACTCCAGGGCTTCCATGCGTATTCTCGGCACCATGGATACAGGTATCGACAGGGTAACTCCGTCATCTTCTTCTCCAGGGTTGAACCGATAGGAGAGGAGATATTCTCGGTCGAAAAGAACTGCGGTATCCGGATACCGGGATATCTCCTCATGGCTCGGCATTCGGGTAATCATCTCTTCGATCTTCATTCGTAAAAAATCATCCGAACCGGCTTTATTGATCGCGTTCATAAGGGTCTGACGGTCAAAAACGGTCTTGAGACGGCTCTTATAAAAGGAAAATACCGCCTCATCCCCGGCCCAAAGGTCCCGTTTTCGAAATTTGTTTTCGAGTTCCTTTATCGCTTCCTGAATTTTGTGATTCTGGTCCATGAAAGAAAAGGATTCTTTCATTTTTCTTTCCACAATCCCCTTGCGGATGAATATCGAGCATGAGGTTTCCGGGTCGATGGAGGAATAAGGGATAAGACGCCCCGGTTCGATGACCAGACCGAAAAGCCGGACCTGTTCCCAACCCAGAACCTGCCCCCTTTCGTTTGACCAATGAGGGTCTCGATAGGAATATCGGCATAGTTTCCTGCCGATATTTTCAAGCCATGAAGGATCTATGACGGCAACGATCCTGGCGAATCGACGGGAAGTCTCAATGATCTCCCCGGCGACAATCCACTCCCCTCCCTTATTAAAAACCCCTGAGCCGGGAAAGATTACCACTTCTTTTCCTTTTGCGGCCGTGTAAATGTTTTTTTCCTTTTTTACTGCAATATTGGAGAGGAATCCGGACAAAACTGACTTATGGATGGCTTCACGGAGAGGAAGCGGATCCAAGGTCCGGTCATCCGGAGAAATGAGGATATCCGGAGTGTCGACTTCCATAAGAATTTCCCTGAGCTGTTCATAAATATCGAGCCACTCCCTCATGCGGCGAAACGACAGGGCGTATTTTTTGCAGAATTTTTTAAGATCACCGGACCCTTTCTTTTCATTCCGTTTACCGTAGCACGCACTCCATAGGTTAAGAAGTGTCATGAAGTCTGAAGACGGGTCTTCAAATGCTTTACGCCTTTCCATAATTTCATCCTCGTTTTCCGGAGCTCTTTCTTTGGGGTCCTGAATACTCAGGGCGGCAGCGATGACCAGGATTTCGTCCAGGCACTTTTCACGGATCGCTTCAATGATCATCCGGGAGACTCTCGGATCAACCGGGATCGTTGCCATGAGGTGTCCGTTTTTAGTGAGGATAAATCGATCTGAAGATGATTTCTTTTCAATGGCATCAAGATCCGTCAGGATCTCATATCCGTCTTGAATGCTTTTTTTCAGCGGAGCGTCAACGAACGGAAAATGATGAATATCTCCCATTTTAAAAGCGATCATTCTCAAAATGACTTCGGCCAGATTGGATCTGAGGATTTCAGGAGGGGTGTACAGCGGCCGCAAATCATAATCCTCTTCGGAAAAAAGGCGGATGCAGATGCCGTTTTCCATTCTGCCGCAA
>JBFMEI010000056.1:0-9627 GCA_040753295.1 Thermodesulfobacteriota bacterium
AAAACCAAAGGAGGATGACATGAACAAACTGCAGAAACGGATGCTGTTTTTTGCAGCGGCGGCACTGTTCCTTTTTGTTTCGACAACGGTGTCCGGCCAGACGACCGTCAAAGTCGGAAACATCCTGCCGCTCTCCGGGCCCTCGGCTTCGGTGGGATTGCAGAACAAACAGGCTCAGGATATGGCCGTTGAAGAGATCAATGCCGCCGGCGGAATCAAATCATTGGGCGGCGCAAAGATCACTCTGGTCTATGCGGACTCGGAATCCAAACCTGAAAAAGGCGTGGCCGAAGCCGAACGGTTCATCAATACGGAAAAAGTGAATATCCTCACCGGATGCTGGAATTCGGCGGTATCCTATCCGGTGTCGGCCGTGGCTGAGCGCTACGGAATTCCGTTTATCGTCCCGGTGTCGGTGGCTGATAAGATTACGGATCAGGGATTTAAATATGTCTTTCGGATCGCCGCCAAGGACAGTTGGTGGACCCGGGATCAGTTTGCGTTTTTAAAGGATATGGAAAAAGAGTTCAGCGCCAAGGTCTCGACGGTGGCGTTTGTTTATGAAAATGGAGACTGGGGGAAAGGGTTTGCCGAGGGATGGAAGAAGCTTGCCAAACAGGGCGGGTATAAAGTCGTGCTGGATGAACCCTATCCGTCAACCGCCACGGACCTGAGCCCGGTTGTCCAGAAAATCAAACGAGCCAATCCGGATGTCCTTTTCCTGACATCCAACGCCGCGGATGCGATCCTTCTCACCAACACCATGTCCGAATACAAGGTCAAACCCAAGGCCATCATCGCCAGCGGGGGCGGGCATGCGGACCCCAGCTTTCTCAAAGCGGCAGGTAAAAATGCCAAATACCTTTTCGATATCGTGGAATGGGAAACCGATGTCAACAAGCCCGGGGCCAAGGAGACCAACGAAAAATTTAAAAAACTCTACGGGTACAATCTGGCCGGTGAATCCGTGGATGCCTACGTCGCGATGTATGTCATGGCAGATGCCCTGGAGCGTGCCAAATCGACAGATCCGAAAGCCATCCGGGATGCCCTGGCAAAAATCAGACTGAACAAAGGGCCGGCAATGATTGTCGGCTACAATGCCATTGAATTCGACCAGACCGGACAGAACAGGCACGCCGCTCTGGTGATGATCCAGATCAATGATATCGGAAGCGGAATGGAACGGATCACCGTATGGCCCAAAGTCTCACGGCGAGCCGGATACAAACCCGTGTTCCCCACACCCTAACCGTCCGAGCAGTAAGGAAAACCCCTGATCTTCCGGAGTGCGGCGGGCAGAACAGGCACGCCGCACCGGAAGGGTTCGCTGCAGCTTGATTTCAAGCCCATCATAAGAGGCCATTATGTTTTTTATTCTTGAAGATATGATCAACGGCATTCTGATGGGATCCATCTATGGATTGGCGGCACTCGGATTGACCCTGATTTTCGGAGTGCTTAAAGTCATCAATTTCGCCCACGGCTCATTGCTCATGGTGGGAATGTATGTGGCATAC
This sequence comes from Thermodesulfobacteriota bacterium, assembly GCA_040753295.1. GTDB lineage: Bacteria > Desulfobacterota > Desulfobacteria > Desulfobacterales > UBA2156 > RBG-13-49-15. The sequence goes on from JBFMEI010000056.1 coordinate 1,521, forward strand.
TGGGCCGTGCTTCTGACGGGTCTTCATCCGTATCTGACTCTTGTGATTGTAGTGCCGGTCATGTTTCTCTTTGGATATCTTCTTCAGGATCTGATCATCAAACCCATTTTTAAAGCCGAAAAAGATGTCCGCGAGCCCATCACGGTCATCATTGTCACGACAGGGGTATGGTATATTCTGGATAACGCATCTCTCCTTATCTTCGGGCCCCAGTACCGGAATATCCAGGAGAATCCCCTGAGGGGTAAAATGCTGGAAGCCGGAGGGATGCTGATCTCGGTCCCGAAACTGTGGGGATTTTGTGCGGCGGTACTCACTGCGTTGGCGATTTATGCCTTTCTTCAAAAGACCCGGATGGGGCGTGCCGTCCGTGCGACAAGCCTCGACCGGGATGCTGCCAGCCTTCAGGGGATCAACCAATACAAGATCTACAACATTGCGTTTGGGATCGGCACCGCGGTTGCCGGTGTTGCAGGAGTGACTCTTGTTCCGTTTTATAACATCTTCCCTACCGTGGGAGTCCTTTTTGACATCAAATGCTTCATCATTGTGGTTCTGGGCGGACTCGGAAGCATCGGCGGTGCATTGCTGGGAGGAATGATCGTGGGAGTGATCGAATCCGTGGGCCCGCAGTTCATGGCTGCCACCTGGACCGAGGCGATTGTCTATGCGTTGTTTCTCGTGTTTCTCTTCTTCAAACCATCAGGAATTTTCGGCGTGAAGTATGACTGGTGATCCTTTTTTAAAATCATCTTTTTTCCGTAAAGCACCGCTGATGGTGGTTCTTCTCATCGCATTCGGCTTGCCCGTGGTGGTCCGCAGCGCCACCTATCTCCATATCCTGATTCTGCTTTTTCTGTATGCCTATCTGACTTCGAGCTGGAACATCGTGGGAGGATTCGCCGGCGTCCTTCCTTTAGGACATGCCACATTTGTGGGGATCGGGGCGTATACTTCAACGGTTCTTTCTCTTCAGTATGGAATCAGCCCCTGGATCGGCATGATCATCGGAGGAGTCCTTTCGAGCATTGTGGGGGTCATTATCGGGCTTCCCACATTCAAAATGCGGGGGGCCTATTTTGCCCTGGCAACCATTGCGTTTGCCGAAGGATTCCGGGTTATGGTGGAAAACATCGATGTTCTGGGTCCTTTCCGGCTGAATGGACCCCGGGGTCTTCAGATTCCACCCATGAGGGTCGGGTTTACCGACTTTATGTTTGCCGAAAAGGAACCCTACTATTACATCATCCTGACCATGCTGATCGGCGTGCTGGGAATCACTTACGCCGTCTCGCGTTCGAAGCTGGGCTATTATCTGGTTGCCGGCGGAGAAGAGCCGGAGGCGGCCCAGGCCCTTGGGGTCAACGTGGCCCGGGCCAAACTGATTGCTATGGCCATGAGCTCTTTTCTCACATCCTTGGCCGGGACATTCTGGGCTCAATTCACCCTTTATATCCATCCCAAGAGCGTCATCAGTCTTGACATCTCCTTCGAGATTGCTTTTATTGCGCTTATCGGAGGCCGGGGATCGATTGCCGGGCCGGTTCTGGGGGCATTACTGCTTCGGCCGGTCAGTGACTTTTCCCGGATCTATTTCGGAAGCACACTGCCGGGGCTGCACCTGGTGATTTTCGGAGTCGTATTGATTCTGGTCATGTTTTATCAGCCCAGGGGGCTACAGGAGCCGCTGACTCGCCTCTATCGGAAGGGAATGGAACGGTTTTCCGGAAACCGGGAGGCGGCCGCATGAAAATACTCGATCTGATTCGAGTTAAAAAGCATTTCGGCGGGATCAAAGCCATAGACGATTTCAGTCTGAGTATTGAGGAGGGCGAAATTCTCGGTCTGATCGGCCCAAACGGCGCCGGAAAATCGACGCTCTTCAATTGTGTGGCCGGAGTATTCCCACCCACTGCCGGTGAGATTCTGTTTCGAGGGGAGAAGGTCAATAAACAGAAACCATGGAATCTCTGCAGAAACGGACTTGCGCGAACCTTTCAGATTGTAAAACCCTTTGCTTCACGAACGGTTCTTTATAATGTCATGGTGGGAGCGTTTGCAACAACGGACAAGCGGACCGAAGCTGAAGCCCACGCCGTTGATATCCTCCGGAATCTTCACATGGAAGAGAAAAAAGAGCTTCGAGCCGGAAACCTCACCATTGCCGACCGTAAACGGCTGGAGATTGCGAGAGCCCTGGCCACACGGCCGAAGTTGCTGTTGCTCGATGAGGTTATGGCAGGCCTGAGACCTACCGAGGTGGATGAAATGGTGGGGATCATTAAAGGATTGAGGGACTCCGGCATAACCATCTTTGTGATCGAACACATTATGCGTGCCATCATGGCGCTTTCAGATCGGATTGCGGTGCTCCATTTCGGAGTAAAAATTGCGGAAGGGACTCCGAAAGAGGTTGCCCATGACGATCGGGTGATTAAGGCCTACCTGGGAGAAGAGTATGGCGTTGCTTGAAGTAAAGCATATTGATGTGTTTTACGGAGACGTCCAGGTTGTATTTGATCTTTCCCTCAAGGTGGAAGAAGGCGAAGTGGTGAGCATTATCGGCGGAAACGGCGCCGGGAAGTCCACCCTTCTCCGGACGATCTCGGGGCTGATGCAACCGTCCGATGGAGAGATCGTCTTTGAAGGAAAGCCTGTTCATCGACTCCCGCCTGAAGCCATTGTCGAGCAGGGGATCGTTCATGTACCGGAAGGGCGGCGTCTTTTCACCCTCATGTCCGTACAGGATAATCTGATCGTGGGTGCATACAGCAGCCGGGCGGATCGCCGGAAAGACCGGACACTGGAACTCGTTTATGAATTATTTCCACGCCTGAAGGAGCGGGTTTCTCAGATGGCCATGACTTTGTCCGGAGGTGAACAGCAGATGGTGGCTATCGGACGCGGCCTTATGGCATGTCCGAAACTGTTGATGCTCGATGAACCTTCTCTGGGGCTTGCCCCCATATTGATCAAAAATATCTTTGAAACTCTCCGGAAGATCGCCGATCAGGGAACGACCGTGTTACTCGTGGAGCAGGATGTCAAGCATTCACTGAGCTTAAGCAGCCGGGGATATGTCCTTGAACACGGCCGCACGATCATGGAAGGTCAGGCCCGGGAACTGATCGATAATCCTCATATTCGAACCGCTTATCTGGGGCTTTAACCCGGAGTGAATCTTTTGAATGGAGTATCCCCATGAGTAATTCACCGACCAATGAGGCGTTGCACAGATTCAGGACAGAAGTGATTTCCGCCGGAGTGTCGAGTGTCACACCGGTCTATGTGGAGTCGGCGAAAGGCGCCCTTGTCTATGATGTTGAAGGGAAGGAATATATCGACTTCGGTGGCGGGATCGGTGTCATTAATATCGGCCATTGCCATCCCAGAGTGGTTGCTGCGGTTAAAGCCCAGGCTGAAAAATTTCACCACACCTGTTTTATGGTCAGCCCTTATGAAGTTGCGGTAAGGCTTGCCGATAAGCTCTGCCGGGTGACGCCGGGAAATTTTCCCAAGAAAGCCGTTTTTGTGAACAGCGGTGCGGAGGCGGTTGAAAATGCGGTCAAGATCGCCCGCTACCATACCAAACGACCGGCAGTAATCGTTTTTGAAAATGCATATCACGGCAGAACCCTGCTTACCATGACGATGACCAGCAAGGTTAAACCCTACAAGTTCGGATTCGGCCCGTTTGCGCCTGAGGTCTATCGAATCCCCTTTGGAGACAGCGTGGGACCTGAAAAATTCAAGGATTTTTTTCTTCAGCACGTCAACCCCGAGGCGGTGGCCTGTATTGTAGCCGAGCCGGTCCAGGGGGAGGGAGGATTTATCATACCGCCTCAAGGGTATTTTCAGGAGATCGCCCGGATCTGTCATGAAAACGGCATTCTCTTTGTGGCTGATGAAATTCAAAGCGGTATGGGGCGCACCGGCACCATGTTCGCCATCGAGCATTGGGATGTTGCACCGGACCTGATTACCGTAGCCAAAAGCCTCGGAGCGGGAATGCCGATCGCTGCCGTGGTGGGGCGCAAGGAGATCATGGACTCGGTTCACCCCTGGGGCCTGGGCGGGACTTACGGATCCAACCCGGTGGCTTCGGCGGCGGCTTTGGCGGTGCTGGAAGTCTTTGAAGAAGAGGATATGCTTGGGAAGGCTAAAGCCCTAGGAAAAAAACTCACCGAGCGATTTGAAGCATTTAAAAAGAAATATCCGATCATCGGTGAAATCCGTGGATTGGGCGCCATGCTGGGCCTGGCACTGGTCAAGGGGGAAAATCGGATTCCGGCTGCAGACGAAGCCAGGAGACTCGCCGCCTTCTGCCTGGAACACGGCCTGATCATTCTGGTGTGCGGGACTTACAGCAATGTGATCCGGGTCCTGGCCCCCTTTGTCATCACGGACGCCCAGTTGGAGAAGGGCCTCTTCGTTCTGGAGAAGGGTTTGGCGGAGATTTCAAGATAAACCGGAATTATCGATGATCGTGATTGACAAACGCATCCAGGCTCTATAGGGTTCGCGGATATTTTAAAACAGGCCCAACCGGAGGCAACCATGATTCGCCGTTTCTTAGTGCTGATGATTTGCGTGGCAGGACTTGTGCTTCCTGCAACTGCAGGGGAAAAGAAGATGCCGAAAACCGAAAATGAGAAGCTGAGTTATGCCATGGGAGTAAATGCCGCCAGGGGCATGAAGCGATTTATGCAGATGCAGTCCGTGGAATTGGATATGAAACTCGTGGAATCCGGATTTCAGGATGGATTGCAGGATGGGGAAGCCCTTTTAAAAGATCAGGAAATTCAGGATATTCTCACGGCGTTTCAAAAAGAGATGCACTCAAAACAACAGAAAATGATGGCAGCACAGCAGGAGCAGATGAAGACACTGGGAGAAAAAAATAAAAAGGAAGGGGATAAGTTTCTGGCTGAAAATAAAAATCAGAAAGGGGTGAAAACCCTTCCGAGCGGATTGCAGTATAAAATAATCAAGGAAGGAACCGGAGCCGCTCCAAAAGAGACCGATAAAGTAACGGTTCATTATCAGGGGACCCTTATTGACGGTACTGAGTTCGACAGTTCCTACAAGCGGGGAACGCCGGTAACTTTTCCTGTAAACGGCGTCATCAAGGGATGGACCGAGGCCCTGAAACTGATGAAAACCGGATCCAAATGGAAGCTGTTCATCCCCTCCGGCCTGGCGTATGGCGAAGGCGGAACCCCCGGCGGGCCTATCGGTCCGAATGCGGTCTTGCTTTTTGAAGTGGAGTTGATTTCGGTTCAAAAGTAATGGATCCTTAGGAATCGGTCATTTCAGATGTGGCGCCGGATTCGGAAAACAGATCCAACGACATTCTTCTGATACTCACATGCCGTGTAGAATGGAACTTGCAAAAAACAGACTCTCGGCCTTGATCGACATGAATGATCCTGAAGCAGTCATGGCTGAAGTCAGATCCCTTGTGAGCATCCTATTCCCATCTTTTGACTTTACCGGACTCAACACCGCATTTGATGATATCAAGAGGCTCTATCGCGGGAGCTATCCGGGATATCGCCCATGCAACACCGAATACCATAATCTCCAGCACACCACCGACTGTTTTTTAGCCATGGCCCGTCTCATACACGGTGCCATGATTCAAGAAGAGAAATTCAGCCTGGAAAACGTCTCTTTGGGTTTGATGGCCTCACTTTTTCATGACACGGGGTATATTCAGACAAATGATGACAGCGAGGGGACCGGAGCCAAGTATACTCTGGTTCATGTCCAGAGAAGTATCGACTTCATGACTTCTTTTTTCAAGGCCCGATCTTATCCGAACCGCTATATCCATGATGGGACAGATATGCTCAAATGTACGGGCTTAAACGTCAATATTCATGAAATCGACTTCACGTCATCTGAAACCAAAATGCTCGGCCAGATGCTCGGCACCGCAGACCTTCTCGGACAGATGGCTGACAGAACCTATCTGGAAAAACTCCTTTTCCTGTTTCATGAATTTCGCGAGGGAGCGGTCCCCATTTACAGCAGCGAGATCGAGTTTTTGTGTAAGACCGAACTTTTTTTTAAGATGACGCACGAGCGGTTTGATGGGGACCTGGGCGGTGTAAGGCGATATATGATTCCGCATTTTAAGAGCCGGTGGAACATTGATGCCGATCTCTATGCGACGGCGATTCAACGCAATCAGGAATATCTGAAACGGATCCTCGAAAAACCTGAAAACGGACATCGTCAGTATCTGAGACGCGGCAACGTCGTTCTGAAGCTGAAGAAACGCGGTCTCTAGCTTCCGGCACATCCGGATTTGGAACCTCTCTCCCTGTTTCTCGTTCCTCTGAAAAAGATCCGATCTTCGGCAGACCCGGTTATTTTAGGTTTAACTTCCTTGTCATTATTTAAAACACTCAATTGAGGTATTAAAAAAATCATAGAGGGGACGCAGGGCTTCAAGGGCCTCCCGGGCGCTTTGAAACCGTTGTGCGGGATTGCGTCGGGAGGCTTTCCGGATAAACGCAAGAAGTCCGGCCGGAAGCTCAGGGAGAATGAGGGCCGGATCCGGGATTTCTTCATTGAAGCCGGGATCCATGAGAGTTTTGACTGAATCGATTCGAAAGGGATATTCCCCTGTGACCATCTGATAGGTGCTGATTCCAAGAGAATAAATATCGGTCCTTGCATCCAGAGGATCGCTTCGGATCTGTTCAGGAGCCATATACAGGGGGCTTCCCAGAGACGCAAAATCCTCTGTTCCGATGGGGCAGGCCAGTCCGAAATCCAACACTTTGATGCGGTCGTCGGTTAACACGAAAATATTGGTCAAATTGATGTCACGATGGATAATTCCGATCCGGTGGGCATACTCAAGGGCGGCCAGCGTCTGTCCTATATAGCGGAGAGCCGGTGCAGGAGGGATCCGTTTCAGACGGTTAAGGAGAGAGTCAAGAGATTCTCCTTCCACATACTCCATAATAATGAAGATCGTACGGAATCGCTCCTCGATATCAAATACCTTAATGATATTTTCGTGGCTCAAGCCTGCGATGATCCGGGCTTCGTTTCTAAATGTCGTCAGAAAGGATTCATCCGACGCCAGATCGTGGCGCATCATCTTGATGGCGACCGGCATGTTCAGACCGGTGTGGAGTCCCTTATAGACGATGCTGTATCCGCCCCGGCCGATAATTTGGGTTGCCAGATACTTTCCGATGGTTCGGTCAGCGGTGGGACGTTTTGAATCAAACCGGGCAGCCACCAGCTCGGTCAGAAAAGCCATGAGATCCGGATCTGTTCCGGAAAGGCTGTCAAAGAGGTTCTGGTCGAGAACCCAGACTTCCATATCCGTTTCCGCTTCAACGTGAGCGGGTCTGGGTTCTCCGGTAAGAATGGAGCTGACTCCGACGATATCCCCTTCACCGCGATGGCCGGCAGGATGAAGTTTTCCGTCTTTCTCAACCAGAACGATACAGGTTCCCCGTTGAATGATATAAGCAGGCCCTTTCGGGTCTCCCTGCCGGATGAAGCGCTCCCCGGAGTTGATCTGTTTTACCGCCATTCCATGGAGCAGAGGCGTTTTACCGTTCAGGGAGATGAACTGAAGGAATTTGGTTCTGAGATTGGCGGTTCCCTCTTCTGCTTTAACCCTCTGATAAAAATCACAACTCATGCAGGAATCTCTTTTTTCCGCAAAGGTTCCCTGGCATCGCTCTCCGCAAAAGGTTCCAGCGACCGCCCAGCAGAAGCGGCCGCCGCAGATTCCGGAGTTGATGCCGGAAAAGGAAGCATCTGAAGCGGCCGGACAGATTCCAAGTTCATCCGCCCGGATTCCTCCAGGTTCTCTGCCGCATTTTTTATATTCCCAGCAATTGAGTTTCCTGACGGTCACGGCAAGCCATCCCCTGGATTTTGAATGGACTTCAGTATCGAAAGAGAAGACCCAAATTCTTTGTTTTCCCGGAAATGTTTTTCTTCATTTTCAAAATAGGAGACAATCCCCTTGATCTCATCCCCGGTAAGAGATTTTTCAATTAACGGAAAAAAGCGGTGATCTTCCTGGTGAATGTGTCGTTTCACGAGGGAGATATATGCCGACAGGCTTTCC
>JBFMEI010000057.1:0-9548 GCA_040753295.1 Thermodesulfobacteriota bacterium
CAACAGATATCGCCGGGGAGATTATTGATGCGGCCCTGGGTCAGGGGGCAACGATTATCGTCTTAAATCGAAAACCCGGTCGGGTCACCCGATTCTTCACCGGCAGCATTTTCAGTAAGGTCGTCATGGGGTTACAGAATAAGACCATATGTGTGGTATCCTGAATAAAGGGGGATTACCGATGAAAACCAAAGATAAAATCGATATTGATATCTTCAAAGCCGTCAACAGCGCCATATCCGAATCCGAAGACCTCGAAATCATGGCTGTTCATCTCTGCCAGCTTCTGACTGCCGCCCTTGAAATCAAAGGAAGCAGCATCTTTGTGTTGAATCCTGAAACCCATGAACTCGAAAACCTGGCAAGCTTCGGACTGAGCAAGGAATATGTGAATAAAGGTCCTCTGGAAGCTCGTAAAAGCCTGAAAAAGACCCTGCGAGGGGAAGTCATCGTCATTCGAAACATCAAAAACACCAAGGAACTTCAATATCCCAGGGAAGCAAAAAAAGAGGGAATTGCGTCTCTTTCTTCCATTCCAATCCGGATCAATAAAAAAGTCATCGCCGAACTGAGGCTTTACCACTCCAAACCGTGGGCCCTTTCCGACCGGGATGTCGATTCACTGAGACTTCTTGGAGAAACGATCGGATTAGCCCTGATGTACACCCGGCTTTTGAATGCCCTTCGGACCATCCGCTCGGCGGTCGGGGATATCCATTCCATCTGGCTCGATCTTGAGCATTAGCATGCTTTGAAAGTCATAGATCCTGTTCCCTGAGGAACAGGATCTATTTTCCTGCACCCTCCTCCTTCTCGTATTTTTTTCTTGACACAGTTATCCCACACTGTGGTATTAACTGAATCCGGCATGAAAATTGATGAAAGAGGCTGAAATGAAAAATACCGAGTTTTCACTTTTTAGAAAAAAACTTGGGAAAACCCAAAAAGAGATTGCTCAACTTCTGGGAACTTCCATCAAAGCCGTTCACAGCTATGAACAGGGATGGAGAACCATTCCCCCTCATGTGGAGCGGCAGATGTTTTTTCTTCTTTCAAAAAATAAACATGAAACAACAAAAAGAGCCCCGTGCTGGGTCATTAAAAAATGTCCTGACGAGCAGAAGAACCGCTGCCCGGCATGGGAGTTTAATGCCGGAGATCTCTGCTGGTTCATCTGCGGGACCCTGTGCCAGGGAGAAGCAAAACCCACCTGGCGGGAAAAGATAAAATTATGCCGATCCTGCAAGGTTTTCAAATCCATTTTCAGTTGAACCGGCCCGTGGGACGCTCGTTCCGGGGATCAATTTTTAATGCCTAAACTGAAACAGGAGTTTATAATGAATCCAAATCTCAAATTTGAAACCCTCTGTCTTCATGCAGGCCAGGAACCGGATCCGTTCAGCCTGTCAAGAGGAGTCCCTGTCTATCGAACCTCTTCTTATGTTTTCAAGGATACAACCCATGCCGCCGGCCTCTTTTCGCTCAAGGAAGCCGGAAATATTTACACCCGCATCATGAATCCGACCCAGGATATTCTTGAAAAACGGGTTGCCGCTCTTGAAGGCGGGGCGGCTGCTCTGGCCCTGGCGTCAGGCACTTCGGCCGTCTACTATTCCATCATCAACATCTGCTCATCCGGGGATGAAATCGTTTCAGCCAATAATCTGTATGGCGGCACCTATACCATGTTCTCCGGCATCCTCCCCCAGTTTAATATTCATGTCAAATTTGTCGATCCGCTTGACCCTCGGAATTTTGAAGCTGCCATAACATCAAAGACAAAAGCCCTTTATCTTGAAGCCATCGGAAATCCGGTCCTGGAAGTTGCGGATATCGAAGCCGTCTCAGCGATTGCCCGGAAACATCACCTTCCTCTTATTGTGGACGCCACCTTTACTACTCCCTTTCTTTTAAGGAGCATGGAGCATGGAGCCGACATCGTCGTCAACTCCATCACCAAATGGATGGGCGGCCATGGAACCGGAATCGGGGGAGTGGTCGTCGATTCGGGCAGATTCGACTGGAGGGATCCCAAATTCACGCTCTATAATGCACCGGATCCCAGCTATCACAATATCCGCTTTGCCCATGATCTTGGAGAAATGAATCCCCTGGCATTTATTCTGAGAATGCGGCTGATCCCCTTAAGAAACCTGGGTGCCTGCATCTCACCGGACAACGCATGGATATTCCTTCAGGGCCTTGAAACCTTGCATCTGCGCATGGAGCGCCATTCTGATAACGCCTTTGCCGTTGCCCGGCACCTCAGCCGGCATCCGAAGGTGGCGTGGGTCCGGTATCCCGGACTTCCCGATGACCCGTCTTATCCTGTTGCGAATCGTTATTTGAAAAAAGGGTTCGGCGGCATGGTGGTTTTCGGAATCCGGGGAGGGGTTGAGGCCGGCAGAAGATTCATCGATCGATTGAGCCTTTTTTCCCATCTGGCGAATGTGGGGGATGCCAAAAGCCTTGCCCTTCATCCGTCAAGCACCTCCCATTCCCAACTTTCGGAAAAAGAACAGCGCGAGGGCGGGTTGACTCCGGATCTGATCCGGCTTTCCATCGGGATCGAGCATATCGATGACATTATCGGAGATCTCAACCAGGCGTTTGATACGATCTGAACATCCCGAACCTGAATCAAGGCCGGACAACGATATCTTCATTGCCATGAGCGAATATATCGAGCACGATCAAAACGGAATTTCTGCAGGAATTGTCGAAAAGCAATTTTACACCTTTGCTTTCGAGCCTGATCGGTTTCATCTGGAGTGCGGATCAACCCTCGGACCGGTGACCATCGCCTATGAAACCCTCGGAACGCTCAATCCGGAAAAAGATAATGCCGTCCTGGTCCTCCATGCTCTTTCCGGAGATTCCCACATGGCGGGATATTACCGTTCGGAAGATCGAAAGCCCGGATGGTGGGATATCATGGTAGGGCCCGGAAAAGGAATCGACACCGATAAATATTTTGTGATCTGCTCCAATATCCTGGGATCCTGCATGGGATCTACCGGCCCCTCTTCTTTAAATCCGAAAACCCAAAAGCCGTATGGGCTCGATTTTCCGGTGGTCACCATCGGAGATATGATTGCGGCTCAAAAAAGATTGATGGAACACCTGGGAATTAAAAAAATCCTTTCCGTCATCGGAGGGTCCATCGGCGGCATGCAGGTCCTGGAATGGTGCGCCCGTTTTCCGGAAATGGTCATTTCGGCAATACCCCTGGCCACCACCATGAAGCACAGCGCCCTGGCAATTGCGTTTAATGAAGTTGCCCGGCAGGCCATCATGGCCGATCCCAACTGGAATAAGGGAGATTATTATTCCAAAGAAAAGCCGAATCTCGGACTTGCCGTGGCGCGTATGATCGGACACATCACTTATCTTTCGGATGAATCGATGCGCCTCAAGTTCGGAAGAGAGCTTCAGGATCGCGCCGATTTTTCATTTAATTTTAACGGCGATTTTCAGGTGGAAAGCTATCTCCGGTACCAGGGGACCAAATTTGTCGAACGGTTCGACGCCAATTCATTCTTATACATCACGAAGGCGGCCGACTATTTTGACCTTGAAAAACAGCATGGCCAGGGATCTGCGGTGAAAGCGTTTTCAACAATGAAATCAAAATTTCTGGTGGTTTCATTCACCTCGGATTGGCTCTATCCCACCTATCAGTCCAAAGCCATGGTTCAGGCCATGAAGAAAAGCGGCCTTGATGTGAGCTTTTGTGAGATCGAAGCCCGGTGGGGACATGATGCCTTTCTGTTACCCAATGACCGGCTCAGCGCCCTGATCAGAGGATTTCTGGAGCGGATTTATGCAGAATGTCGATCATAATTCCATCCGATTCGACCTGAAGGTGATCGCCTCCTGGATCGAACCGGAATCCAGAGTGATCAGCCTCGGATGTGGAGATGGAGATCTTCTCTATTATCTTAAAAAGAAAAAAGGGGTCATCGCCACCGGGATCGATCATAATGAAGAAAAAGTCGCCCGGTGCATCGGGCGGGGGCTTTCCGTTCTCCAGGGGGATATCCTCGAAGAGATCGCCGATTATCCCGATAATGCATTCGATTATGTTATATTGAGCCAGACCCTTCAGCAGATTTACAACCCTTCCACCTTGATCAGATCCATGCTGAGGATCGGTAAACGAGGGATTGTGAGTTTTCCGAATTTCAGCCACTGGAGGATCCGGCTTCAACTTCTTTTCACCGGAGATGCGCCGATCACCCCGACCCTTCCCTATGAATGGTATAACACTCCCAATATCCGGGTCATCACCCTAGAAGATTTCAGAAAATATTCCAGAGCCGTCGGATTTCATATCCTGAAGGAAATCGCGATAAACACCACCAGTCGAGACAAGTATGGAAAAATCATCAAGCGATTTCCAAACCTGCTCGCCACTTACGGTATTTTTTTAATCGGGAAATCAATCAATGCTTGAAAACCCGGAAATTCTGGTATATATGTTCGGATCATTGCAAAACCGGACCGCTTGCTCCTCAGAATCTCCATTACAACTGAATATCAGCGCTTCCACTTCCATTGAAAGAGTCCTCCAACAGTGCGGAATCCCGCGTGATCAGGTCCAACTGGTGATGGTGAATCACCGTGCGGTTCCAAAAGAAACCATGATCTCCCCCGGAGATCGGGTGGCTCTTTTTCCTCGGGAATATCCGATATTCCCGGATTGGAAAGATTACCGGTAACCTCCATTCACCCGTTTCCGGGTCACTAATAGAGTTCATGACAGATGAGTCTTTCTGCAATATAAATTTTTCTTTAAATATATCTTGACAATTAGATGAAGATATCATATTATCTTTCTTAAATCAACTCAAAGGAGGTGAAAATGTTATCCCAGACAGGTATATATGCTTTAAAAGCAATGGGTTACATCGCATCTCAACCTGAAGGAACTCCTGTATTATCTCAAACCATTTCAAAAAAAACCCAAATTCCTCAGAATTTTCTTTCAAAGATTTTAAATCGTCTGGTCCAGGGAGGGATCGTCTTGTCAACCCGGGGACGGGGAGGAGGATTTGTCCTGGCTAAACCGGCTGCACAAATATTTTTAAAAGATATCATCGGACTTTTCATGAAACTTGATGATTTTCAAAAATGCTTTCTCGGAAATATCCGATGTGATGGAAGCTGCGGACTGCACGACCGGTGGAAAAAAATCGCCGATCAGTTCGACAAGCTTCTCGACGAAACCACAATTGATCAGCTTGACAAAAATATGGCGTTAAATCCATAGCCGATTCGGAACCGGTAAAACACTCAATTCAGAGATCAGGAAGAAACCGATTGAAAGGAGGTTTATGATGAAAAAGATCGATCTTTATGAGGCCAATGATTTTAATCCGCTGCAGATGAAACGGCTCCTGGTTCATGACTCTCCCTATGTGAAACTCCTCAATTTCAATTTCAAGGCCGGTCAGGTTCTCCCGGTCCACAGCCATGATATTGAGGGGGAGGTCTGCCTGACAATCCTTGAAGGAGAGGGAGAATTTTTAGGGAAAGGAAATACAGCGTATCCTGCAAAAGCCGGGAGCGTCATGATTACCGATATCAACGAACCCCACGGACTGAAAGCAAAGACGGACTTAAGACTTCTGGTGATGATTGCGCCTCCCATATGAGGCATTTTTTTAAAACCGAAAAAGAACATTTCATACGGCATATTTTTTTCGGAATCGACAATTCATTTATTAAAGGAGGTTTTTATGATCAGCAAAGCGCTTCGTAACTATTTTTTAATTGCCGTCCTCGGATCCATCGCTGTCGCTCTTATCGGATACTTTTATACGGCGGCCGACCTTCCTCCCTATCCGGGGAAAGTCATTTCAGAGACCGGATCGGTTCTCACTGGAAAAGACCGGATTTTCGCCGGTCAGGCAATATGGCAGAAATACGGGCTTATGGACCTTGGAAGTGTCTGGGGGCACGGCACTTACCGCGGACCTGATTTTACCGCCCTGAGTCTCCATCGCGCCGGGATCGACATGAGGGAAAAACTGGCCATGGACCGGTTCAACACCCCTTATGCCAAACTCGAAACCGATGCCAAAGGATCGGTGGATGCCGTCGTCATCAAGCAGATTAAAACAAATCAATATGACAAAACCGGGGATACCCTCACCCTGACCTCTCTTCAGGAGCATGCTCTTCTGGAAAACCGTAAGTTCTATACAACGCTATTCACCGAAGGGGAAAAAGGAGGAACCATCCGCGCCGGATCCATAAAAAATGCCGATGAGCTCAAAGACCTCTCCGACTTTTTCTTCTGGACCGCCTGGGTGGCGGGAACCCTTCGTCCCGGGGACGATCATACCTACACCAACAACTGGCCCCATGATCCGGATGTCGGCAATATGGTATCCGGAAAGTCTCTGCTATGGTCGGCCATATCCCTCGTGGCGTTCGGAATCTGCCTGGGTCTCATGGTCTTCCTGTTCCACAAATATCAATTCAACCAGGGCTCACGCCCGTATCGGCCGGAACCGGCGCTGGCTCTGGCCAAAGCCGAAATTTCTCCAAGCCAGAAAAAAACCGCCAAATATTTTCTGGTCGTGGCCGCTCTCTTTTTTCTCCAGGTCAACATCGGAGGCCTGATGGCCCATTATACGGTTCACCCGGATTCCTTTTACGGGCTTGATTTCATCGCCCGATGGATCCCCTACAACTGGGTCAAAACATGGCACCTGCAACTCGCGGTATTCTGGATCGCCACCGCATGGATCGGGATGACCCTTTTCGTATCTCCCCGGGTCGGAGGCAAGGAACCGGCAGGACAGGGACTTCTTGTGGATATTCTTTTTGTCGCTGTTATTATCGTTGCGGTGGGAAGCCTCGTCGGTGAAGTCCTGGGAATTAAGGGGCTCCTCGGCGACGCGTGGTTCTGGCTGGGACACCAGGGCTGGGAATATCTCGAACTCGGACGGCTCTGGCAGATCCTGCTTCTGGTGGGATTGATCATATGGCTCTTCCTGGTGGTCCGGGCGCTGAAGAGTCATTTCACCGCCGGCCAGGATAAATGGGGACTCCCTCATTTTCTGGCCTATTCCGGAGTTGCAGTCGTCGGCTTCTTCTGCTTCGGCCTTTTTTATGACCCCCATACCCATATCACGATCGCCGATTTCTGGAGATGGTGGGTGGTTCATACCTGGGTCGAAGGGGCATTCGAATTTTTTGCCGCAGCCGCCATTGTATTTGTCATGGTCAATCTCGACCTGGTGGATCTGAAAGCCGGATTAAGGACAGTCTACTTTACAGTCGCCCTGGCCCTTTCATCCGGAATCATCGGAGTGGGACATCATTATTACTGGTTCGGCGAACCCTCTTTCTGGCTGGCCCTGGGATCCACCATTTCCGCCCTTGAGCCGGTCCCCATCCTTCTCCTTTTAGCTGAAGTCTGGCACAACCAGAAGGTTCTTGTAAAAGCCGGAGCCGGCTTCCCTTACCGGTACCCCCTGATGTTTCTCATGGCCTCAGTCGGCTGGGAATTTCTGGGAGCCGGTGTCATGGGGCTTTCCATTACCACTCCCGTGGTCAACTATTTTGAGCATTCCACCTATCTGACGGTTAACCATGGCCACACGGCGTTGTTCGGAACCTACGGTCTTTTGGCCATAGGACTTCTCCTCTTTTCCATGAGAGGACTTGTCACGGAGAAAGGATGGAATACCAAGCTCCTGACCGTGGCCTTCTGGGGTACCAATGTCGGTCTCTTCTTCATGTTCGTGGTGACCCTGCTCCCGGTCGGAGGCCTTCAGGTACTGGACAATATTAAATTCGGATTCTGGCATGCCAGGTCAAATGCCTTTTGGGAAAAGCCCGTAATCCAGATTCTGGGCCAGATCCGCATGCTCCCGGATACCTTGATCATCGCCGGATCTGCAGCGCTGCTCCTCTTCATGCTTCAGGCGATCACCAAGCTGAAATCCGCAACAGTGAAATCCGGAGACACATTTCCAAAGTAGCCGGATCTGCTGCTTAATTCGATAATTGCAGTTAATCAGGAGGAGTCAAGGGGTCGGATGAGAAAGGGGGATCGATTCATGGATCCTCGACCCCTTGCACTCCCGAATCTCAAACACGCGGCAACAGAGAAAACCTTCAGGCAAAGATTCATGCAGACGAAAAATCTCCTCATGACCGCTCAGAACTATCGAAGAGCCGTTCAGGCCGGATTCCTCATCACCGTATTATGGATCGGCGTTGATTTTATCGGATTTGTCGAAACTCTCGAATCAGGAAAAATCCCCTCAATCCGTCGACCTCCGGGGGTTGAAGCCTTTCTTCCCATCAGCGCGCTTATCAGTTTAAAATACTGGATCCTGACCGGGATCATCAACCCCATTCATCCGGCAGGACTTCTTATCTTCCTCATGATTTTAGGGACGGCGCTGGTATTGAAAAAAGGATTCTGCAGCTGGGTCTGCCCTTTCGGGCTTTTTTCCGAAATTCTGGCAAAAGCCCATCACCGCCTGTTCGGCAGAACTATCCATCCCCCGTTATGGCTTGATCTCCTCCTTCGAAGTTTAAAATATCTGATCCTTCTCTTCTTTTTCTGGGCGATCCTGGTTCAGATGGACGGCCGATCCCTGGAAACATTTATCTACAGCCCCTATAACCGGGTGGCAGACATCAAGATGCTGAAGTTTTTTACGCAGATCTCAACATTTTCTCTTGGCGTCATAATTCTCCTGATCCTATTTTCTATTCTGCTCCCCTATTTCTGGTGTCGGTATCTCTGCCCTTATGGAGCGCTTCTCGGAATCCTGAGCCTTTTGAGCCCTGCCCGGATCCGCAGAGAGAACGCTCTATGCATCGGCTGCGAAAAATGTACGAGGGCCTGTCCTTCCCGTATAAGAATTCATGAAAAGAAATCCGTATGTTCCGATGAGTGCCATGCCTGCATGAACTGTATCGACATCTGCCCGGTTCCCGGAGCCCTTCACCTCTCCTTTGTGAAAACGGGGAGGCCTGTAAAGCCCTGGATTTATGCGACACTTGTTCTTCTGATCTTTGTCGGAGGATCGTCTTTGGGAAAAGCCGCCGGGTACTGGCAAAATGACGTCCCCATTAAAGAATATCTCTTTCATATGCATCATCTGAATCTTCCCGTATATCAGCATCACCGGGGCAGCGTTCCGGAATATGACAGAACTCTCTACTCCCATCCCGGGCCGTTCCCGAAAAAGCGATTTCAGGATGAGACGGAGGTCCATGATGAAACCCACTGAAATTCTGATCCACGAGCATCGTCAGATCCTTCAGGCACTTGAAATTTTTGAAAAGGCCGTACAAGAGCTTGAACGGGGAGAATACCCGGAGCCCTCCCTCATAGGAACCGGAGCGGAATTCTTTCGTCTTTATGCGGACCGGTTCCATCATTTCAAGGAGGAATACCTGATGTTCGGAATTCTGGCTCAAAAAAAGGAAGGATCTTTTGATTTTGAAATCGGGATGTTGAGATTTCAACATGAGCGGTGCAGACACCACCTTGAAATCATTCACAACGCCCTTCC
>JBFMEI010000058.1:0-9548 GCA_040753295.1 Thermodesulfobacteriota bacterium
TAAAGGATACAGATATGGAAAGGACGCTTTCAATCATAAAGCCTGACGGTGTTTCCCGGGGTTTGATCGGCAAAGTGATCGACCGGTTCGAGACGAACG
The DNA here is from genome assembly GCA_040753295.1 of Thermodesulfobacteriota bacterium. GTDB lineage: Bacteria > Desulfobacterota > Desulfobacteria > Desulfobacterales > UBA2156 > RBG-13-49-15. The sequence goes on from JBFMEI010000058.1 coordinate 100, forward strand.
GAGTTAAAATCGTCGGAATGAAAATGATTCAGATGTCCAAAAAACAGGCTGAAGGTTTTTATCATGTTCACAGAGGGAAACCGTTTTTCGAGAGCCTGACGAATTTTATGTCCAGCGGACCTGCAGTGGTGATGATTCTTGAAGGTGAAAACGTCATTCAGACCAATCGAAAACTGATGGGAGCAACCGATCCCAGCAAAGCGGATCCGGGAACGATTCGAAAAGATTTCGCCCATGAAGTTGAAAAAAATGTTGTTCACGGATCTGATTCTTCCGAATCTGCGGATTTTGAAATCAGCTATTTTTTTAACCGCTTTGAAATCATGATGTAATGACCGAATCCATCAATCTTGAGCATATCGCCATTATCCTGAACCGGCCTCGGCACTCTGAAAACATCGGAGCTGCTGCACGAGCCATGAAAAATATGGGAATACCAAAGCTCGTGATCGTAGGATCAACCCATTGCGATCTTTCAAAAGTTCTGAGAATGGCCACGCATGTCGCCGCCGAACTAGTTGAACAAATAGAATTTTTTGAAAATTTGAAAGAAGGCCTTGAGCCGTATCATTATGTCGTGGGGACAACCGCCAGGTTGGGAGGGATGCGACAAGGGATTCAGACGCCGACCGCTATCTCCAGAAACTTGATTTCCCTGTCTCAAACCAATCGCATCGCGGTTCTTTTCGGCCCTGAAGACAAAGGGCTTTCAAATGAAGATCTTCGATTTTGCCATGCCCTGGTTAATATTCCGACCTATGGATTTTCATCAATTAATCTGGCCCAGGCAGTGATGATCATCTGTTATGAATTCTCTGTGACAAGGTCGGAGCGATCGGAATTTATTCCCCGGCTGGCGAGTCGATACGAACTGGATGCCATGTATGAGCAGGTCAAAGATATTCTGGTTCGAATCAACTATATCCATGCGGAAAATCCGGATTACTGGATGAATAAAATCAGACACTTTTTTACCCGAATTCAACTGAGGGCAAGCGAAGTCAGCATTATCAGGGGGATATGCCGGCAGATCAACTGGTATGAAAAAAAATGCTTCGAGAATGGGACCCTTCACAGAGAGGTTCATCAATGAGACTCGTCCGAATCGGAACCAAGGGTAATGAAACACCGGGGATTCTCAAACCCGAAGGGGTGATCCGCCTTCGTCGTATTTTTCCGGATATTCCGGACATCGGTGAAACGTTTTTCAGAGACGGATGGCTCGACAAAATCATGCATATCCAGGAACCGATTGAATCCGTGAGAGTCCGATTCGGATGCCCGGTGAGTCGTCCGTCAAAAATTATCTGTCTCGGGAAAAATTATCCGGAACACGCCAAGGAGGGAGGTTTTGAACCTCCCAAAAAGCCGTTGCTGTTCAGCAAGGCCCCCAGTTCCCTGAACGGGCCCTATGACCCGATTCTCCTTCCTTCCGGAAGCGGTCAGGTGGATTGGGAAGTGGAACTGGCCCTGGTCATCGGCAAGGAAGGAAAGCGGATTAAAAAAGATGCCGCTCTTGATTATATTGCCGGATTCATGATTATGAACGATGTTTCAGGCAGAGAAGCCCAATTCTCAGATCATCAATGGTTCAGAGGAAAGTCTTTTGATACCTTTGCACCGGCCGGTCCGTCTCTGGTCACCTTCGATGAGATCCAAAACCCTTATAACCTGAACTTGAAAGCCCTTGTCAACGGAGTAATCATGCAGGAAGGAAATACAAGCCAGATGGTTTTTGATATTGGGGCCATCATGGAGTTTGTCAGCCGGGATATCACTCTGATTCCCGGAGATATCATCTCTACGGGAACTCCTTCCGGAGTCGGGGTTTTTCGAAATCCACCCGTTTTTTTAAAAGAAGGAGATGTGGTGGAATGCATCATCGAAGGGATCGGATCTTTGGTCAACCGGATCGCTGTGGAATGAGTCCGAACCGGAACGGCCTTTATGGAACCTAAATTGAGCGATTGTTGAGTTTGCCGAAGATGCAAGGAAGAGCCCGGAGTTGACAAGAATTCTCTGATCGGACTATAGAGATTGTTACTCTTTTTCGGTGATCAGGCGCATTCATTTTAAATCCGATTCCGGATAAATGGGGTCATCTATTAACTCATCACATAATGCAAGGAGGAGTCAAATGAAAAAAGGATTGTTGTTAAGTCTGTTGTGTCTGTTTTTAATAAGTGGATTCGGTTCGATTCAGGCGGCCGAAGTCAAACTGGTACTTGCAACCGGAGGGACTGCAGGAACTTATTATCCTTTTGGAGGAGCCATGGGGAAAATCTGGAACTCCAAGATAGCCGGGATGAATGTTACGGCTCAAACCTCAGGAGCTTCAGCGGAAAATATTCGACTCATTAATAAAAAAGAGGTCGAATTGGCACTTGTCCAGAGTGACACGCTGGATTTTGCCTTCAATGCCAAAGAAGCCTTCAAGGAGCCGCTCAAGGGGATGAGCACCATTGCGGTTCTCTATCCTGAAATCATTCAGGTTGTCGTCCGTGCGGACAGCCCGGTCAAAAGCTTTGCGGATCTCAAAGGAATGAAGATCGGTGTCGGAGCGCCGGGAAGCGGAACCGAAGCCAACTTCCGCCAGCTCATGGATGTCTGCGGATTAGCCAAAGATGCCGTCAAAGCCCAATACCTTTCTTTTTCCGAAAGTGCAGAGCAGTTTAAGGATAAACATATTGATGCCTTTATCGTAACAGCCGGAATTCCCAATGCCGCCATCATGGATATCAGTACACAGCACAATATTCGGATTCTCGATATCTCGGGTGACATCGCAAATAAACTGATTCAGAAATATCCATTCCTTGCCGCAGCCAAAGTTCCTGCAAATACTTACAAAAATCAGACGCAGGATGTTACTACGGTCGCGGTGAATGCAGTTCTTATCGCCAGCAATGAACTTAAAGAAGATGTGGTGTACAGCCTGACAAAAGCATTATTCGAGAACCAGGCTGAACTGGCTTCCGCTCATGCCAAAGGGAAAGAGCTGAGTCTGAAGAATGCGGTCCAGGGGGTTTCGATTCCTTTCCATCCGGGGGCTGCCAAATACTATAAGGAAAAGGGTGCGATGAAATAAATTGATATGGACGAGGATCTTCCCGGAAGTCGAACCGAAGGGAAGGTCCTCGGTTTCCATTCCATGAATTATCGCCGAATTTTTATGACATGTTTTCTTTTTGGGATTTCGGTGGTATTCATTCTGACTTATCCCTTTCTTACACTTCTTGAAGTCAGGAATTTTACTACGGGACAGCTCTTGAGATGTTCCCGGATGATGCCCGGAGAGGAATTCGGCGTCTCTTATATCCATTCCGTAAACAAACGGCCGGTCTTTGATACGTTTCGGGTAGAAAACGATTCTCTGGTCATCGTCAAATCCCGGTTCGATACTTTCGGCGCCGGAATGCCGGATCAGTCGACAGAGGAAGGGACGCTCAGCATTTCAAGTGACGGGTGGATGGAATGGACCGTGAATCGGAAGATACCGGAGGTGATTCTTCGCGTGGGACGGATTGCCGATCACCGGTTACATGTCAAAGGAACAGATACCCGCTTTTCGGATCTGATTGAACCGGGAATGCCGGTTCATATCAGGTTAAAAAAGCAGGGAATTCTGATGTCATTCAAAAACCGTTGCATCTGATGGATAATACTTAAATAGTCATCGGGATTCAGGGCGATAACTCCATGGATATAAAAAAAAATTCGGAAGTCGTATCAAAGGAAGAGATCGAGGAAATCCTCAAGAAGGTCGATAAAGAAGCATCGGCCCGAAAACTCTCAGGAATTCCGAGAAAAATCGTTTATGTCATCGGCGTCGGGTGGTCTGTCTTTCAAGTTTACACTGCAGCATTCGGCCTTTTTCCGGCCCAGCTTCAACGATCCATCCATCTGGCCTTTGCTTTTGTTTTGACATACCTGCTTTTCCCTTTCCGGTCGGGACAAAACGGAAACCGTCTTAACTGGCATCATTATCTTTTGACGATCTTTGCCGGGTATGTCGGGCTTTATATGGCGTTCAATTATACCCGGATCATGGAAGCCGGCGGGGATTATTCAAATATCGATTATGTTTTTGCCGGCTTCGGGATCCTTTTGACTCTGGAAGCCGCACGGCGGGTGGTCGGCCTTCCGATCGTATGCATCTCCGGATTTTTTCTGATCTATGCCTATTTCGGATCATATTTTCCGGGCTTCATGTCGCACCGGGGATATTCCCTCCAGCGTATTGCATCCCACATGTACTTGACGACCGAAGGGATTCTGGGTATTCCGCTGGGCGTTGCCGCAACCTTTATTTACCTGTTTATACTCTTCGGCTCTTTTCGGGAAAAAACAGGACTCGGACAGCTTTTTATCGATATCTCCAATGCTATCGCCGGCTGGGCATCCGGAGGTCCGGCTAAAATGGCGGTCATCACCAGCGCTTTGGAAGGAACGGTTTCCGGGAGTTCTGTGGCAAATACCGTAGAATCGGGAAGCCTGACCATTCCCATGATGAAGCGACTCGGGTACCGACCGGAATTTGCTGCAGCGGTTGAAGCCTCAGCATCAACCGGAGGACAGATCATGCCTCCTATCATGGGAGCTGCCGCATTCATCATGGCTGAATTTTTAAATATTCCCTATCTCGATATCGCCAAAGCCGCAGCAATTCCCGCCTGCCTCTATTTCTTCGGCGTTTTCATGGAGGTGCATTTTGAGGCAAAACGATGTCAGCTCAGAGGGGTGAGCCGGGAGGAGTTGCCCAAATTCGGAACTGTCATGCGGGAGCGCGGGCATCTTTTTTTCCCCCTTTTCGCCATCATCGCATTTCTTGGAATGGGATTTACTCCCCTTTACGCGGCGCTCATGGGTCTGATTGTGTGTATTCTGGCCGGCGCCTTGCGAAAATCAACACGGATGAGCTTTCGTGAAATCGCAGATGCTTTTGAGCTGGGTGCCAGAAACGCCATCGGCGTCGCCCTGGCATGCGCATCTGCCGGAATCATCATCGGAGTGATTACTCTCACCGGGCTGGGGCTTAAAATGGCAAACGGTCTTGTGGAACTGGCAGGCGGATATCTTTTACCGACTCTCTTTTTCACCATGATCACATCCCTGATTCTCGGCATGGGCGCCCCCACCACCGCCAACTATATTATTACTTCAACCATCGCTGCACCCGCACTGATTCTTCTCAAGGTGCACCCCCTGGCCGCCCATATGTTCGTCTTTTACTTCGGGATCGTTGCCGACATCACTCCCCCGGTAGCGCTTGCAGCTTATGCAGGCTCAGGAATCGCCAAATCGAATCCCATGAAAACCGGATTTATTGCAACCAAGCTTGCCATCGGCGCGTTTCTCGTTCCCTACATTTTTGTTTATAATCCATCCATGCTGTGGGTCGGGGCAACGGTAACCGGAATTATTCAAACCCTTATTACCTCCTGCGCCGGAATGACCGCTATCGGGGCTTCCATGATCGGATTCTTCATGACGCCCATGAACTGGATGGAAAGAGGAATATTTTTCATTGCCGGCCTTATGCTGGTTGATCCGGGGACGACCACCGATGCGGTCGGGCTTGGAATTCTGATCCTGGGAACCCTTTATCAGTTGCAAAAAAGAAGAAAAGCCGCCTGAAGGAAACTCAATCCTCTTTTGTTTTGAGTATGGCAAGGAACGCGGATTGGGGAATCATGACCTGACCGACCATCTTCATCCTCTTTTTTCCCTTTTTCTGTTTTTCGAGGAGCTTCCGTTTTCGCGTGATATCTCCTCCGTAACATTTGGCCGTGACATCTTTTCTGAACGGCGACAATGTTTTTCTGGCAATGATTTTTGAACCGATAGCCCCCTGAATGGCCACTTTGAACATCTGGCGCGGGATCTCATCCCGCAATCGTTCACACGCAAACTGAGCCCTTTCCACGGCCCGATCCCGATGAACCAGTTGGGAGAGGGCATCCACCCGCTCTCCATTGATCAGGATATCCATTTTAACCAGATCCGTTTCTCTCAGGTCAATGACTTCATAATCGAAAGATCCGTATCCCTGGGTAACGGATTTCAATTTATCATAGAAATCAAAGATCACTTCTGCGAGAGGAAGCTCGAAAATCATTTCCAGTCGATTGCTGGTCAGGTATTGATAATTGACGCTGATCCCTCTGCGGTCAAGACAAAGTTTCATGATGGCGCCCATATACCGTTCGGGTGTGATAATGGTTGCACGGATGAAAGGCTCCTTTGTTCGAATGATGCTCATCGGATCCGGATACAGCGCCGGATTGTCGATCAACTGGATTCGGCCGTCACGGCCGGTGAGTTCATACTGGACGGTGGGAGCCGTAAGAATAAGAGAAAGATCATATTCCCTCTCAAGCCGTTCCTGAACCACTTCCATATGAAGCATCCCTAAAAATCCGCATCGAAACCCGAATCCCAGGGCAGCCGAAGTATCTTTTTCATACATCAGAGATGCGTCGTTTAATTTGAGTTTTTCCAGCGCCACCGCAAGATTTTCATACTCATCGGATGCCGTAGGATAGATGGAGGAAAAGACAACCGGTTTCGCTTCTTTGAATCCCGGCATGGGTATCTCACATGGACGGTCCCGGTGCGTCACCGTATCCCCACAGCGGGTATCTCTTACCGTTTTAATGCCGGCGATAAAATATCCCACCTGACCGGCGGTGAGTTCCTTTTTCGGGACTTGAACAATCTGAAAAATCCCCACTTCTTCAACCCGGTAAATCGCTTTATTCGACATGAAAAGGACATGATCCCCGCTTTTGAGTGTTCCATCAAAAATTCGGACATGGACGATGGTTCCCCGGTAGGAATCATAGTTGGAGTCGAATATGAGGGCCCGTAATGGGGCATTCGGGTCGCCTTGGGGAGGAGGAAGCTGAGTGACGATTCGTTCAAAGACCTCTTCGATTCCAATCCCTTCCTTGGCAGAAACAGAAAGAGCGGAATCTGAATCAAGCCCCAGATCTTCTTCGATCTGACGTTTTGTCCGATCGATGTCTGCAGAAAGAAGATCGATTTTATTGATCACCGGGATGATTTCAAGATCATGCTCCATGGCAAGAAACAGATTGGCGAGCGTCTGGGCTTCAACACCCTGGGTCGCATCGATGAGAAGGAGAGCCCCTTCACAGGAAGCCAGAGCCCGTGAAACCTCATAGGTAAAATCCACATGTCCCGGAGTATCGATAAGGTTGAGCAGGTATGACTTCCCGTCAAGTGCCGAATACGGGAGGCAGACCGTCTGACTTTTTATGGTGATTCCCCGTTCTCGTTCGATATCCATACTGTCCAGTATCTGATCCCGGAAATCCCGATCCGATATGATTTTCGATTTTTGAATCAATCGATCCGACAGGGTCGATTTCCCGTGGTCGATATGGGCAATGATGCTGAAGTTTCGAATATTTTTCATTCCTGATTTTCTTGGCTGATTGAGTTTCGGTATCAGAATCCGCGTTGTTTCGGCGGGAAAGCAGGGGCAATATTACCCCCGCCTGAATTCATATGCTGTTGACATCCCCGGTTCTTTTGATTTATTCCTAAGCGGCATGCGGTGGTATTTCTTTCAATAAATTCCTTTATCATGTTTAAGAACGCTCAATTGGGGTTATTGATAAATTTTATATAGCTATCAGAATAAATTGCTCTCTGTCAATAAGGGTACCGATTGAGGAGACTTTAAACCAGTAATGCTGAGGATTTTACCTCATGACCGAAAATGGAACTTCAGTCCTGATTGTCGATGATGACGCCGCGCTTCTGGACAGCTTAAACGATTTTCTTGAAATTTCCGGGTTCAAAACCAAAATCGCCAACACTGCCGAAGAAGCCCTTGAGATTCTGAAAAACAAGGAATTTCAGATTGTCATTGTGGATATTGTTTTACCGGGCCTGGGAGGTCTTGATTTGACCGATATCATCAAAAAAAATTACAACGCGGATGTTATCCTGATGACCGGCCACCATGTTGAAAACTCCTATGAGAATGCAATTAAAAAAGGGGCGAGTGATTTTGTTTTCAAGCCGTTTCGATTCGAAGAGATCATGTTGAGGATCCGAAGGGTTCTTCGAGAGCGGGAAGTTACCAATGAACGCAATCGAATGCTTGAAAAATTAAAAAAACTCGCGACCATCGACGGCCTTACAAAACTTTATAACTCACGACATTTCTACAATCAGCTTCAATTGGAAGTGGACAGAACCATCCGGTATAATCATAAACTCTCTCTGCTGCTTCTGGATATTGATAACTTTAAATTGTTCAATGATTCGTTCGGTCACCTGGAAGGGGACAAGGTGCTGAGAAGAATCGGCGAAATCATCAAATCCTGTCTCAGGAAAATGGATTCTGCCTATCGATACGGAGGAGAAGAGTTCACCATACTCCTTCCTGAAACAAACGCCACAGAAGCAATGGTGGTGGCTCAGAGAATTCGATCCGCCATTGAGTCGGAATTCTTTGTTTCTTCCCAGAAGGAAAGCGGCCTGGTTACCGTGTCGATCGGCGTTTCCGAGTATCTCCCCAAAGAGAAAATATCAAATTTTATCAGAAGATCAGACAGCGCCATGTATGATTCCAAACGATCGGGAAGAAACATGGTTTCGCTTATTCTCCCGGAATCCTGATTGATGCATCATCCCAGTCGAAAACGCATCAGACCCGGGCTATGATTTGATGGAGACTGTTAAGAATAGGTCTCCTCTGGATCCGTCACTTGTCCGTTTTCCCTGTCCTTTAAGCCTCAGTCTGCTGCCTTCTTTTGTTCCCGGAGGGACAGCCACCCGGAATATGCGTTTTGTGAATCCCCATGGAATATTGATGAGCTTATGGGTTCCGGTGTAGGCTTCAAACGGAGTGATGACTACGGATCCGTAAAGATGAGGATCGTCGCCCGCAGCCGATGGGTGGATCATCTGGAGCCGGCGCGTTTTTTTCCGTTCCGTGACGCGACGAATCTTTTCTGTGAATCCGGCGGACGGAACCGTCCCGAAAAATTTAAGGGAAATCATTCCAACAACAAAGCCGCCGATATGCGCCCACCACGCAATCCCTCCCATATTCCCGCTGCTCCCGGCCGCGCTTAAAAACTGAAAAACAAACCAGATACCGAGAAAAATAAATGCCGGAATCTCAACAAAATATGGAATGAAGAGAATCGGGATCAGTGTCAGCACCTTGGCCCCTGGGAAGGTGATGAAATATGCTCCCATCACTCCGGCAATTGCACCACTTGCTCCTATGGTGGGAATATTCGACTCGAGATTGATGAAAAGATGAAAAAGCCCGGAAGCGAGTCCGCATAAGAAATAAAAAAGGAGGTATCTCAATGATCCTAACCGGTCCTCCACATTATCTCCGAAGATATAAAGAGACCACATGTTTCCCAGAAGATGAAAAATTCCTCCGTGAAGAAACATGA
>JBFMEI010000059.1:0-9494 GCA_040753295.1 Thermodesulfobacteriota bacterium
TTAAAGAATGTCATGATTTAAAACCCTTTGGGATTGCCGATTTTGCCGAACCTGCTGCGTCATCGGGCACTGGGCATACTCCAGTATTGCCCAGCACCCTCTTCCTTGCATCTTCAGCAAACTCAACCATCGCTCAATTTAGGGTATACATAGATCATGTTTTTCAAAAATATGGAGAAAAGTTTCTATTTTAAATCGATTCGGTCAATCCGGTGACATAAGGAAAGGCACGGAAGATCATGCAGAAAATTTTGATGAGAAACATGAAGGACAACCAGTCCGGAACCATTACCTCAATCAAGGCAAACGGCGAACTGGGGAGAAGGATCAGGGATATGGGGATTGTTCCAGGAGCCAAAATCAAAATTCAGGGGCGGGCGCCTCTGTATGACCCTGTTGCCATTCGTGTCATGGGATTTACTCTGACCCTGCGCAACAGCGAAGCGGACTATATTGAGGTTGAAGTCGAATGAATTCGGATATTACCATTGCGCTGGCTGGGAATCCCAATGCCGGTAAAACAACACTGTTTAACGCACTCACAGGCGCCCGGCAGCATGTGGGAAATTATCCGGGTGTCACTGTGGAAAAGAAAGAAGGCTTCTATCCGTTAAATGGTTCGAGACTCCGTATCGTGGATCTACCCGGAACCTATTCTCTCACTGCATATTCCATGGAAGAGGTCGTGGCTCGGGATTTCCTGGTCAACGAAAGGCCGGCCCTCGTAATTGACATTGTAGATGCTTCCAATCTGGAGCGGAATCTCTATCTCACGGTTCAGTTCATGGAGCTTGGCGTTCCATTGATGATTGCGCTCAACATGATGGATATGGCTGAGAGCCGGGGTATGATGATCGACCTGAAGAAGCTTTCCTCTCTTTTGGATGTTCCTGTTGTTCCGACTGTGGCCAGAATCGGAAAAGGGAAACAGGAGCTGATGGAGACCGTCCGGGAGCGGGTGAACCGGGAAAAGGCCGATAAACTTCTTCATCTTTCTTATGGAGGGGATCTGGATCAGGCGATTCTGGAAATGGAAAAAGAGGTTCGCTGCGCCGGATTTATGACTGATAAATATCCGGCAAGATGGGTTGCCTTGAAGTACCTGGAATCGGATGAACAGATTATAAGAAAAGGAGAAGAGGCTAATCCCTCCCTGTCAAAAAGACTTCAGTCCATGGTTCAACAGGTATCGAATCACCTCCTTGTAACCACAGGGAATTCACCGGAGGCGGTAATTGCCGATCACCGGTACGGGTATATTCATTCTATCTTAAAACAAGGGATTATGATCCGAAAGCATGATCAGGACCGGCTCTACCACTCGGATAAAATCGATAAAGTGGTAACGCATCGGTTCTTCGGTCCCGTGGTTTTGTTTCTGGTGATATTCGGATTGTATCATTTCACCTTTACCTACAGTAAAATACCGGTTGGCTGGTTCGAAAAGTTTTTCAGCGGACTCAGCAGGCTCGCTTCAACTTACCTGCCGGAAGGGCACTTCAAGTCTCTTGTTGTTTCCGGAGTCATTGACGGCGTGGGAGGTGTTCTCGGTTTTGTTCCACTCATCATGATGATGTTTTTCGGGATATCGATTCTTGAGGATTCCGGATATCTGGCCCGGATGGCATTTATGCTGGATCGTGTTTTCAGTTTCTTTGGCCTTCATGGAAGCTCGGTCATGGCATTTATCATTTCCGGGGGTATCGCCGGGGGATGCGCCGTTCCGGGAGTCATGGCAACCCGGACACTTCGATCCAGACGTGAACGGCTGGCGACCCTGTTGACCGCTCCCTTTATGAACTGCGGGGCAAAGCTTCCGGTTTTCGCACTTCTGATCGCTGCATTTTTCAAAGAAAACGAAGCCGTGATCATGGTAATGATCACATTGGTTTCCTGGGGAGGCGCTCTTCTGGTTGCAAAGTTCCTGAGATTGACCATTATCCGGGGAGAACCGACCCCCTTTGTGATGGAGCTTCCTCCGTACAGACTTCCCATGCTCAAAGGATTGATCATTCATACCTGGGAACGGACATGGCAGTATATGAGGAAAGCCGGGACCGTGATTCTGGGGATATCTGTTATTTTGTGGGCGTTGATGACCTTTCCGGGATTGCCTGAAGATCATCGAAATCAGAGCATCTCTCAGGAGGATTCCCAAACCTCGGTATCGGCGAAAATTGATGGAACGGATCAAACTCAAAGTCTGAAACCGAATGAAGCAGAAGCGCTCAAATACTCCATTGCCGGACGAATCGGAACCGGGATGGAAAAAATCAGTCACCTGGCAGGGTTTGACTGGCGTGTAAATATCGCTTTGCTGGGTGGATTTGCTGCAAAAGAGATTGTTGTTTCAACCCTGGGGACCGCTTATTCCCTGGGCGAAGCCGATCCTGAAAACAGTCCGCCGTTGTCTGAAAAGCTTTCAGGTCCCGGGGGCTGGCGTCCTTTGACGGGATTAAGTCTTCTGATTTTTACCATGTTTTACACTCCCTGTTTTGCAACTGTCATATGCATCTCAAGAGAAGCGGGCTCCTGGAAATGGGGGGCTTTTTCCATGGCGTTCAACACGGTACTGGCCTTTATTCTGGCTGTGGCGGTTTTTCAGATCGGCTCAGCCATCGGATATTAATCAAGACGGGTGGGATTATATCGTATGGATATGATACTGGTGGTAATGGCAGTCGGGCTTGCCGTATTTTTCATCGGCAGAATGATTTATCGAAAATTCAAAACACCCCAGGCGATCGAATGCGGGTGCGGATGCTCGTCATGCGGCATCCAGAGCGACTGTGATTCTGAAAGAAAAGTGCATTGACCGAACCGGTCACGAAGATGAAGTCCCTCAGGTCGGTTTATCGCATGAGCAGGGATTATTATGGGCCTCTGGTTTCGAGAAGATCATCCCGATGCCGGCTTTATCCGGAAGGCTTGCAGCTTCTTTATTTCTTCTTGTTTTAAGAATCTTTGAAAATTTTAAATAGATGGGTTTAACGGATAAGATCAGAAGAAAAATCGTCCCAGCCCATTCGATTTCTTCCGGAATGAGTTCTGTCCCTTTGGCGACGATCGCCTGCGCTGAAAATCCAAAAAAATTGTAGACCTGATCCAGAAGCAGCCCGAATGCCACTGAGCATATTGCGATAGCGGAAAGGTAAATAACGGTTGCCCGGGTTCCGATCGTTTGACTTAAAACAGTCAAAGATGCCATATTTGTAGCCGGGCCTGCCAGAAGAAAAACAAGCGCGGCGCCCGGGCTGACTCCTTTGAGAATCAGCGCCGCGGCAATGGGAGTAGATGCAGTGGCGCAGATATACATGGGGATTCCCACCATCAGCATAATGGTCATTGAAGCAAGTCCGCCTCCAAGGTGCCTGGACAACAGATCCGAGGGAATCAGGGCGGTAATCCCTCCTGCAAGAATCACCCCCAAAAAGAACCAGCTTGCCATGTCATTCCATAGTTCTCCAAAGGCAAATCCGAAACCGGCTTTTGTTTTTTCGAAAAAGGTATGATGGTTGTTATGCACTTCAGGGCTGCAGTTGATGCCGTCACAGCAATTGTCGATGGGGCAGCTCAAGTCTGAGGCCTTGGTTTTGGACGGGTTTGTCCATGAAAACAGATTCTCAACGATTCCTGCAGCAAGGGCGGTAAAAAAAGCGGCAACCGGACGAGCAACAGTCATGATGGGATCAAGAAGGGCATAGGTCACCGAAATGGAGTCGACCCCCGATTCCGGGGTTGAAATAAGAAATGCGGTAACCGCTCCTTTGCTGGCGCCTTGTTTCTGCAGCGACACGGCTGCAGGAAGAACCCCGCAGGATCAGAGGGGGAGGGGAATTCCGAACAAAGCGGCTTTGAAAACCGAAGAGAATTTACCGTTTCCCAGATGGCGGACAATCGTCCCTGGGTTTAAGAACGCCTTCAAAAGTCCGCTGACCAGAAGACCGAAAAGAATGTAAAAAGACGCTTCATTCAGGAGCCGCAACGCTTCGCTGAAAATATTTTTGATAAAGATCATAAATTACACCTGATCCTTTTATTCCCGGATATGTTCGAGGCCGATATTCAAAAAGTCAATCACATGCTGGTCGTCCAGGGAGTAGTATAAAACCTGACCTTCTCGGCGATTTTTTATCAGTGAGAGATCCTTGAGCCGCCGAAGCTGGTGGGACACCGCCGATTCACTTATTTCCAGAAAAACAGACAGATCACAGACGCACATTTCACCCTCTGTCAATGCCACGGCGATTTTAAGTCTCGTCGGGTCTCCCAGGGCTTTATAGATACTGGTCAATTTCTCGATATCCTTTTGAGGTGTCGCTGATTTGCGCGCTTTCCGGATTCGATCTTGGTGAATCATCCTCACCTTGGATTGACGAGTTGTGTTTTCTTCCGATCTCATCCCGGCCATAATACAATCTCAAATGATTTCAAACTGTTGATTCCATTCTCCGAGACGACGGCTCGGTATCTAATATCATATATGATCATATATTCATAAATGAAGTCCTTGTCAAGAGAAAAAGAACCGGGTAAACTCCTTTCACAAGACCATGGAAGGAGGGAAATGGACTATTTTAATGAAATTGATGCCGGGGTAGATGCGGTTGCAGAAGCTTCAATTCTTTGCCGGAAAATTCAAAGGTCACTGAACCGATTCCCAAGTCTTAAAAAAGAGGATCTGTCTCCGGTCACCGTCGCCGACTTTGCAAGCCAGGCGCTGATAATTTCAAGGATCAGAAAACGGTTTCCAACCGATGTAATCCTGGGTGAGGAAAACTCGATTCTGCTTCGCACCAACACGGAGTACAGCAAAGAGATTCTTTTTTTTCTTCATGACCACATGAAAAAAATATCCGTAAATGATTTATGGGAAATTGTGGATCAGGGGAAAAGTGATCTCGCATCAACAGACCGGTTCTGGGTGATCGATCCTGTGGACGGAACCAAAGGATTTCTTCGAGGGGATCAGTTTGCCGTGGCGCTTTCACTGATTGAAGCCGGTGAAGTGAGACTTGGAATCCTGGGATGCCCCAACCTTTCTGATGATACTCTTGGTCCGAGTTTCCGGAAAGGGTGCATTCTTTATGCCGTAAAAGGAGGGGGCACAACCATAAAATTTAGTGAAGGCCAATCGACGAGTCCGGTTTTCAGATCCCGGAATATTCAAGCCAATGCCGCCCGCATGTGTGAATCCGTCGAAGCCGGGCACAGCAACCACGAGTTGCATGAGAAAGTTCTAAAAGCATTGGGAATTAAAAATCGATCTTTAAGAATCGACAGCCAGGTCAAATACGCTGTTCTGGCCCTTGAAAAAGCGGATATTTACCTTCGTGTTCCGAGGCGAAATGACTATCGAGAGAAGATATGGGATCATGCGGCCGGAGCAGTCATATTAACAGAGAGCGGCGGAAAGGTTACCGATCTGACAGGTCGGATCCTTGATTTTTCGAAAGGAAAAACTCTTGAAGCCAACTATGGTATTGCGGCGAGCGCCGGCGGGATCCATGATCAGGTATTAACCGCTGTTGCCCATTCTATTCCCTTGAGTTAAGGAATATCCTGATGCTTAAGAACAGTTTCAGCCATATTCCCGGAATCGGGATTAAAACTGAAAGACGGATCTGGAACCAGGGAATACATACCTGGGATGATGCGATACAACGCCTCCCGGATTCTGTTTTAAAAATTCAAGGGGCTCCGTTTCGATGGATCCTGGACGAATCAAAGGTCCATCTTTATCGGGAAGATCCTGTTTTCTTTTCCAAACTTCTTCCATCAAATCTGCACTGGAGGCTCTTTCCGGAATTCAGAAACCATGTGGCCTTCCTGGATATTGAAACAACGGGGATTTCGGAATGGGAGAATGAAATTACCACCATTGCACTCTTTGATGGAAAAGAGATCTATCACTTCATCAACGGTGAGAATCTCCATTCTTTTCCCGAACGCATCGAACAGTATCGGCTGTTGGTGACCTACAATGGAAAATCCTTTGATATTCCGTTCATTGAACGGTTTTTTGGAATTCAATTAACCTGCGCCCATATCGACCTTCGATATGTATTAAAAAGCCTTGGGTTCAAAGGGGGATTAAAAGGGTGTGAAAAACAGATCGGTATCGACCGGGGAATATTAAACGGCGTTGATGGGTTTTTTGCCGTGCTGCTCTGGAAGGAATACCGGACGACAAGGAATCCGAGGATCCTGGAAACCCTTCTGGCATACAATATATCGGATGTGCTCTCCCTGGAAGAACTGATGATCGAATCCTACAACCTGAAACTCCTTGATACCCCTTTTAGCGATCTTCTTTGCATCGAAAAACCGGCTGTCCGGAACAATCCGTTTATTCCGGATTTATATATCATCGAAAAAATTCGAGATAACTATTTACGAGGATCATCCGATTATACCATGAGGTTGTCAAATGAGTTTAAATGATTATTAATATCAGATCAGATGAAATTATTAATTTAAACTTCCTTGTCATTATTTAAAACGCTCAATCAGGTATAAGATGAAAGGAGATTAAGCCCATGAGTCAAGTGGAAAAGTATCTTAAAGAGGCATTTGCCGGTGAATCCCAGGCCAATCGAAAATATCTGGCGTTTGCTAAAAAGGCGGAGCAGGAAGGGTATCCTCAGGTTGCCAAACTCTTTAGAGCGGCTGCCGAGGCTGAGACGGTTCATGCTCATGCTCATCTTCGAGTCCTTAAAGGGATCGATTCAACCTCTGAAAATCTCAAAACAGCGATTGCCGGTGAAACCCACGAATTTAAAAGCATGTATCCGGAAATGATCGCTGCAGCGAAGGCTGCCGGAGATAAAGCTGCCGAGCGCACGTTCCATTATGCCAATGAAGTGGAAAAAATCCATGCTGCGCTTTATCAAAAAGCTCTTGATCATCTCGGGAAAGAGGATGCCTCGGTCGAATATTATGTCTGTTCGGTGTGCGGCTATACCTGTGAAAACGAACCTCCGGATTCATGCCCGGTTTGCAACGCAAAAGCAAAAGCATTTTCCAAGGTGAGCTGAATCCATAAAAGAAGCAGATTAAAAATGCCGGAACGCCCGCACGCCTTCAGTTGCTGCGGGCATTTTTTTAATTCAGGGAATCTTTGAAGGGATATTGCTGTTCACTGAATTTTGCATGCGTACAGCTTTCAGGGTTATGTCAATACCGGATCCCCTTTACAATAAAATAGAATCCGACAACAATCATTAGAAAGCCGCCGATTCGATAAATGGTCTCTCTTTTTTTCAGCCATCCCATATCGGCGAGTTTGGCGACAAGGAAAAGGGAAGGGAGGGTTCCCATGCCGAAACAGGCCATAATTCCCATTCCCCTGATTATGCCTGCTTGAATGGATCCGGCATTCATTCCGGAACCTGCCGCAGCCAGAAGCGCCGTATAAACCGGACCGCAGGGGAGAAGGCCAAGGAGAAGACCCATGGGAAAATAGGCCGGTGACGAGGTTCCGTCGAAGAATTTTCTGAATCCTTTTGTAATGATTCCACCGGAAGGAAAGGTTTCTTTAAACCGGTTCCCCCATGGAGTTCGGCCGATCATGGAAAGTCCCATCACCATGACGAGGAGTCCGGATCCTGTCAGAATTATTTTCTGTAGCCAGGCGATATGGGCAGCAATCAGAGTAAAAGAGCCGGTTGCCCCCATGATTCCACCCAGAGCCGTGTAAGTTATTATCCTTCCGGAATGATAGAGCACGTGGGGGTAAAGAGTTCCCTTTTTCCGGATCTTAAGAGATAGCGATACCAGAATGGGGCCGCACATCCCGATACAATGCCCGAATCCAACCGTAATGCCGGCAGTCAAGAAAACGAAATAGAGAGGATCAATATACGACATCGAAAACAAACCGGATATCCCAAATCTCAGGAAGGGTTACTTTGGCAAACCATGTCTTTCTGCCGCTGGGGCATCGGACGATAACTCCTTTTCCTTCATAGGTGCCGGCAGCACCCGGCGTAAGCAAAATCCGATTGGGCCCCATGGTCATTCCCGGCATCCCCAGATCGATAAAGGGAAGTTTATGAATCTGAGACCCGATTATCGTAAGTTTGAATTGAAGCTCCTGCATGGCTTTCACCGGCCTGGGCGTGATTTCAAGGGTAATCATTCGTCCGGCCGATGAAAAAATACATGCCTCTGTATGAACATTACAGGGAATCATCTGCTCTTCAGCATTAATCAGGACAGGAGAAAAAATGCAGCAAATGAGAATACATTCGAGAGCTGAAATTCCCCGGGATTTTAATCTGAAAGTCATTCCCCGGAAAAAGAGAGGCGGTTTCAGGATCATGGATGGAAGCATCGGATTCAATCCTTTTCATATGGTTCAGTATGGGTCGATTCGGGACCTGATCATTTTCCTATAATCGGCGCGATTGATCAAGTTTCAAAATCGGATTTCAAACCGGGTGCTGAACTGAAAATTGACTTGTTATTTTTATCGGGATGTATTATCCGCCCGGATATCATGGAGCTGTCTGAATTCAAATCAAAAGCAGCCACTGCCGCCTGGATGCCTTATCTGCTTCTGGCAACAGCACCCCTTTGCTGGGGTGGAAATATCGTTCTGGCAAGAGGCGTTGCTGAGATAATACCGCCGATCAGTTTCGCATTCTGGAGATGGACGGTCGCTTTGATGCTTCTTCTTCCGTTTTCCTATCATCAGGCCGGCCGGGATCTGATTTTGGTTGTGAAGAACTGGAAGATCATGGGATTTCTCTCTCTGACCGGTATTGCAATGTTTAATACGCTCCTTTACAGCGCCGTTCACACGACCACAGCCATCAACGGCGCTTTGATTCAAACCGCAATGCCTGCCGTCATTATTCTGATCTCGTTGATTCTATTTAATGAAAAGGTGAGAGCGATTCAGATCTTCGGTGTTGTTCTTTGCATGCTGGGTGCGGTGTTCGTCGTGATACGGGGAGAATGGTCGACGGTGTCGACACTCTCTTTTGCCGAAGGAGACATCATGATGATCGTTGCTGTGGTACTTTATGCCCTCTACTCGGTATTTCTCAAACGAAAGCCCCAGATTCATCCGGTCAGTTTTCTGGTCTATACCTTCGGAATCGGCGCATTGGGATTACTCCCATTCTATGTCTGGGAATTGAACGCCGTCGGTTCCTTTCAAGTAAGCAAGGAAGTCCTGTTCAGTATCCTTTATGTTTCCCTTTTTCCTTCCATTGTGGCATATTTCTGCTGGAACCGGGGAATTGAATTGATCGGCGCCAATCAGGGAGGGCTCTTTATCAACCTGATTCCGGTCTTTGCGTCGATTCTGGCTGTCATTCTACTGGGTGAGTCTGTAAGGCTTTATCATGTAGCGGGAATGATGATGATTTTTACCGGGATGATGATGTTCAACCGAAATTTCGGACGGAATTGAAGAGAGATTCGGTCTGAAAGGGTTTCTTGGATCAGGGAATCTTAAATCAAAAAGGGCATCCGTTTCGGGATGC
>JBFMEI010000060.1:0-9492 GCA_040753295.1 Thermodesulfobacteriota bacterium
TCCCGCGGTGCCGATGATCCCGCAGACGAAAGCCGTGACCAGGTTCGTCTGCGGGCTGATTTGCCATAAGAACGCCCCGCCGAATGCGGCGAGGGATACAAAAACATCCCGGATCAGATAGTAGAGGCCGAACATACCCGCCTTGCAGTGATCAGGGGACAAGTCCATGATCAGGGCCTTGCGGGTGGGCTCGCCGAACTCCTTGAGCCCTCTCAGGACAAAGGCCAGGACCAGCCACTCGAAGCTGTGACTGTACAACAGCACCAGGGGGAACAGGGTGAAAAAGACAAAGGTCATCAGCACGAAGGGCTTCTTGGTGCCGCGGTCGGCCAGATAGGCCACGGGAATGTAGACCAGCACCGCCGTGGTCATCTCGATGGTTGTCAGCAGGCCAAACTGTACGGCCGATACCGGTTCCGTGATGGTCTTCATGCACCAGACCACCACAAAGGCATAGGGGATCTGCTCGCAGAAGCGCACCAGGGTATCGGTCACCAGCAGGCCCTTCATGGCCGGATTCATCTGGCGCAACAGTTTCAGAGGGTTCTTTTCCGGGGTGAGAGTACAAGCGTCGGAAGCGGCCTTGTCCGGCACGTCATCTTCGATCATCCATTGCTGTAGAAACAGAGCCGCCACAGCCATGATAAGGGCCGCTCCGAATGCCAGGCGTACCCCATCCTGCTCGCCCCATATCCCGATGAAGAGACCACCGAGCAAAGGACCGAGCGCCATGGGGATGCGTTTGACCAGAGAGTGCATGGTCACCCCCATGGTGCGTTTGTTCAGGGGCAGCACCTTGTAGATCAGGCTCATGGTGGCCGGAAGGGAAATGGCCGACCAGGAGATGAAGAGCACCGCCCCGATGAGCACCGCCTGCCAGTTCGGCACTAAAATCACCAGGGCGAAACCGGCGATGGCCACCAGGTTGAAGATCAGCAGTGATTTTCTGGTGCCGATACGGTCGGACAGGTAGCCGCCGGGAAAGGAGTAAAGGGCCGACAGCAGATTATCCATGGCCTGCAAAAGCCCGATGGCCAGCACCCCGCCCCCCAGGGCCAGCATGTAGATGGGCAGGAAGCGCTCGGCCATGCGTTCTCCCATGCCCACCAGCACCACCATGACCAGCACGCCTGCGGTGCTGCTCTGCAGGCCGAGAAAAGAGGTCAGCCTCAAGGTTCGGGTTGTTATAGGCCGAGAGATTTCCATGACAGATCTCATTGTTTCCCGGCACCGAAATAGGCCAGCGTTTTGTTCACCATCGCCTGAACATCCTGCACCAGGTGGTTGAACTTGCCGTTCAGATCGTCAGCCAGGTGCTGAACATACTCCCGGGCCGCCTCCTCGCCGTATTTTTCCTTGAACATCTGAAAATTATCCGGGATTTTGGTGATATCGTGACGCTCGTTTTTGTGGTCGGGGTCATCAATCCACTCATGAACTTCCTGATGGGATTTACCGGTTCGCTCTTTGCCGATTTCAATGTGTTTGGGTACGGATGGCATGATAATTCTCCTTTGGTTTGCGATTTTGCATTAATTTCTGCCGGATACTTACTCCCTCTTTTGCCGCTGATAATAGGCGTACAGGTTGTCGAACAGGCGAAGCCCTTCGTTCATCCGCTGGTCATCGTTCTGATGCGAGGCCACGAGACCTGTTAGAAGGGCGGTGAATCCGTCGGTTTCGCTGAGACCGAATTTATCGTCTTTTAGATCAATGTCGTGGACCACTTCCGCCAATGGTCCCAAGGCATGGTCTTGAATCTTGAGCCGTTGGATCATGACCTCGAAGGTACAGCGATCACCCTCATGGGTATACTCGCAATCGTACATGTCAAAACGGACCTCGTTGGGTTTGGGTGCGTAATGAGGACCTGGGACGAATTTGAATGTCGCCGCCTTGTCCACGAATTTACGGATCAGCCAACCGCAGGCGATCCTGTCGACAAAAATGTTGCTGCGGGTCACCCAAATTTTTCCCAAGAGCTCTCCCAAATTTTTCCCAGCAGATTTTCTGTTCTGAGTCCTGCCCCCCAGACGGTTTTCAAGCTCTTTGACCAAAAGTTCAGCCGTGGCATGCTCGGGTGTCTGGAAAAAATCAATGGCCCGTATCTCGTCCAGACGGCGATGAAGTTTATGCAACCGGGCTGATCCTTTTGCAGTCGGAACTCCGGGCTCATTTCTGTCTAATGTCCACTCGGTTAAAAGAACATTGGCCTCTTGGATCAGCTTCTCGTAGTCTGATCTTCTTGCATTTCGGAACAGAGTAAAAACCTGTTCATCCGAAAGCCCTTCAATAAATCGTGCTTCAGAAATTAAACCATCTCCACCCCCTTCGACTATCTCCTTGAGAGTCCAGCTCAAATCTTCCCGCGACTGCTCCGTGTGAGGCATCACATAAACCGACTGTTTGATGGCCACTGCACCAATCTGCTGCAGCTTCCTCCAGATTTTAACCCGCAGGGCGTTCGGATTGGGAGGGATTTGATGAATTAAAAGAAGCCATTCTCGATGTTCGGTTGAGACCATATTTATCTCCTGTTCATATGTTACATAAATTATGTATCATATGTTACAAAATGTCAAGAGGATTCCATGGATTTAATTTGAACTTTTTTAAGGCGGATGTTCGAACAGAGGGGATAGCGAGCTGCGATTTTAAAGACCGGGATGGCTTAAAAAAGGTTCGTCGCCTCAACGATCCGGAAACCGTCTCAACTATTGGGAACCGACGGATGTTTCCGTGAAAGAAAAGTTTTAAGTGGGCTTTAAAGTTTTCGTTTTACGTTGAAAACTTCTGTTCTCCGATACCGGTGTAGACCGCCTTGCAGATACCGGAGACGCCTCCTTTTTTCCCTTCCGGATTTTTAAACCCTTCAGAGCCTCGTAAGCTTTCCAGATAGGCTTGCCAGGAAGAAAGTTCGTGATACCATTTGTTAATATTGCCTTCAGGGTGAATTCTGAAAAGCCACCATTGGCCATATGGATCATCTAAGATTTTGGACGGATTTTCCTTTACTGAAGGATTGAATTCTACTCTCCCCGGGATTGGCGTGTCTACATATAGAATTTTTCCGGTGATGGCAAAGACCAGGGCATCATTGGACGCCACCGATGTCTCCGCTTCCACCAGCCAGTCCATGTCCTTGACGCCTCCGGAGAGCACTAGGGCTGGTTGCGTCATGCCGAAAGTGATGGCATTGCCTGTTGCTTTTCCCCAAAGCCCCTGTTTAATTGCATACCGGCGGTCTTCGGGAATTTCGACCCGTCTTCCCAGAAATTTCTCAATAGAAGCCATGGTTCTTTCTCCAGATTTTTTTAAATGGTTTCACATAATATATTTACCGCGAGCTTTGCAGATTTTTATTACTGCAGAGATGAGTTCCGTAAAGGATTTATTTCCGTTTTCTTCCCCTTTTTCGAAATCCTTGTCAACTAAACCCATTTGATTGGTTACATGGGCAAAGCAGATTACCGGCTTATTCTGTGCCTGGGCGAAGGCATAAAGTGCCGCTGCTTCCATTTCGACGGCGGTCAATCCTTCCGAACGGGCAAAGGCAAGAGCTTTTTCGGTTTCCCTGAAAGGTGCATCGGTCGTCCATGTACTCCCTTCCATTAACGGGATCGAATCCGGCATTCCGGTTTGAATCATGGAAAGGAGATCCTCATGGATTCGTGAGTACGGGGATGGCGGGAGATAATGATAACTCGTTCCTTCATCGCGCAATGCCCGATCAATCAGAACAAAGTATGGTGGACTACCTGCCGGAAGAATCTGGCCGGCGGAGGTCACGCTCATCAAAAACAGGCAGCCGGACGCAAAGAGCTGTTCGGCCACCAGTACTGCAAAAGATGCTCCGACAGCGCAGCCCACGACACCCACCGGTGTTTTATCCACTTCCATTTCATAGAGCTCCGTATGGTAGCAAGCCCAGAATGGGTTCTTTCTGCCTCCGCAACTTCGCAGATATCGAAAAAGATCCCCGTCCGGATCGAGCACACAGAATGCAGGGATATTTCCTGCCTGTAATCCCCTCTGCCGCCGTGCTTGATGCAACAGATTTCGGGGCGTGAAAAGCGACGGCTTGTCAAAACTTTTTTTCCCTAAAATCGGAGGCAGTTCCGCTTCTCCGGAAAGTTTCAAAGTGTCGAATTTGTTAATCACTCGTTCACGCCTTAAGTCCTCTTCCAAGTAATCAGTCTCGTATTGATAACCTTATCCGATTCCTTCTTTGTGTGTCTCATGTTCTGTGATACAAAAAATCAGATCATGGATGGTCCAACCATTCGATCAGTCCCTTGTATCCGGTGGGCGACGATTCCATCTCTTTTAATCGGCTTTCCATCAAATCCGCCCATCGGTGCCCTTACCACGCAGGCATGGACAGCTTGTCGGGTTTGTCCGGATTCCGTCCTCAGAAACGGACCTCTTCTTGAAGTAAAAAAGACAGACCTGGTGACCCTGTGTCAACAGATCTGTCGCAATGCTCCATGCGCCCTCCTGGAAGGAATGCCCTTTATCGGGAAAACAACCTGCGGATAAGCCCTTTCGATTCCATCTTCAAGGGATCGAGCCCCAGGTGCCGCCGAATAGAGGCTTCCAAATCATTTTCCGGAATATCGGAACCTTCAATGACGATTTCATCGCCGACCATGATTGCCGGTGCCACAGGCAGGTCCAGTTCAAAATATTCGTCGGTTTTGTATTCGGCCTTGGGTTTGGACGTGATCTCGAATTCAAGAGGATATTTTGCGCCCAGCCTGGGCATCATTTCCTGAAAATGCTTTCACGGCTTTCCATTGGGCTCATTGAAAAAAAGACGGATTTTGATCATGGTTTTTTCCTTTCCTGATTTATTTTTGAAGCATCAGCCACCAGAGCATCTGCCCGATAACATGAGATTATTCGTCTCTTTTGGTTTTTGAACCGCTAAACAGAATTTGTATTGACTCTGATCCACGGAATCGCTTTTCATGCGGCTTCATCAAAAACCGAGGGTTTAAATTCAAGAGCTTTGCTCGGACATTTTTCAACGCAATAATAGCACTTCAAACAGTCTCCATGGGTTACAACGCCCATATCACGATATGATCCCGGAAAAATCTGCATTCGGCATACTTTCTCACAGGCACCGCAAGAGGTGCATTTTTCATCGACTGTAAGAGGCATTTTCCCTCTGCCCAGCCAGTTGGCCATCGTCCCCATCGGGCAGAACATGCACCAGATCCGAGGATGAAAGATGACGCCGAGGAAAAGTCCGATCACCGTGGTTACCGTTAGAATCAAAACAAAGGGTTTACCCATGAGATAAAAATCTTTCCAGACCGGTCTCAGGTTTAACGTCAACATGGACATAAGAAACGCCAGCCAAAAAAGACGAAAAGCCAAACTTCGGAAGAACCTGGGAACCCTGACATTGCGGCTGAATCTGGAAAGAAACCAATCCCAAAAACTCCCTCTCGGACACATCCAGTCGCACCAGTGTCTCCCTTTGACGACGCCAATGCCCATGGCCATTACCATACAAAAGATTAAAAAATATCCAATCGGTGGATAAAACCATCCGCCAAACAGCAAGAATACCAAGGCAATTCCAAGCGGCGGCTGCCAAAGACGATTCTTTTGAACAATGGATATGGAATCCATCTTATCCCTCCTTCCCGGGCCATTAGAGATCAAGTTTATGGTCACTTATTCGAAACCTCCCCTGGAACTTAAGGGTAATTCTTTTCATGATTGGATCTCTATTTACTTTTTTTTCATGGCCCTCATCTGGCTTAGAAATTGATCGGGTGGCAGGTAGTCCACCAATCTTAAATCCGCCTTCTCCTTCCCGTCTTCATCCAGAAAGATGATCGTGGGAACCCCCTTAATATTGTATTGTTTCAGAAGACTCTCGTAGGTCGGGTTACCTCCTTGAGTGACATCCACCTTGATCATGATAAACTCGGCTTCAGCCTGTTTTACGACATCGGGGTGATGAAAAGTGACTTTTTCAAATTCCCGACAGGGGGTACACCAATCGGCATAAAAATCGATGATTACCGGCTTTCGGTGTTCTGTCGCTCGATTCAGAGCCGCCGCTGAATAAGGTTCCCAAGACACGCCAGGTCCTCGCATGGCCCAGGTGGTGATCCAGAAGGTTGCCAGGACCATACATGCCGTTCCTACCGCGGTTTTCATCCATGGAAACGATTTAAAACCGGCTTTATTTCGATCAAACCATCCCAGGTGCAGACCGGCGGCAAGAGCCGTCACAACCGGAAGAATGACTTTCCAAAGTCCCGGCAGAACCGGCCGTATGAAATAGATTGCCATTCCAACCAGGATCCATCCCATGAGTTTTCTGATCCAGAGCATCCATCCGCCGGCTTTGGGAAGGCGTTGAAGTTGTCCGGAAAAAAGGGCAAGAATGAAAAGGGGAGTTCCCAATCCAAGACTTAATGTAAAAAAGACGAGAAATCCCAACCAGGCGCTCCCCATCCCTGCAACCCAGGTCAGCAAGCCGAGAACAAAAGGTCCGATACACGGTGCAGCCACGACTCCCAGGGTAAGCCCCATAAAAAGGGTTCCGAAATATCCGGAATAGGATCTGGACGCCGCTTGCGTCAGAGCGCTGGGGAGGCGAAGTTCCCAAAAGCCGAATAGGCTGGCGGCAAAAAGGATCAATATTCCGGCAATTGTAATGAGAACAAAGGGATTTTGCAGCAAAGCCCCCATGAGGCCGCCGGTCAGGGATGCGATAACACCGAGGATGGAGTTGGTAACAGCAAGTCCGGCCAGATAACATATTCCATGAACCATCAACTGGATCTGACGGGGTTTTTCCCGGGTCACCCTGCCGCCGAAAAACGAGACGGTGATGGGAATCATGGGATAGACACAAGGGGTTAGATTCAGAGCCAATCCTCCGGCAAAAATTCCTAAAAGAGTCCAGAGCATGGCCCATCCTTGAAATGCCTGGGATGAGGAGAGGGGAATCTGCTTTACGGAAGTTGCCGTCAATCCTGCAGACGAGCTTCCGATCGGCATCCCCTTTTTCTGCCATTCCGGGAAGCCGTATGGATCGCGATAGACATTTTCATAGCCAAGTTTTACAGCCACACGGGCTGCCGAGTCGCTTCGGACTCAGGTCAGTCCGGCTCAGTAAAAAACAATAAACCGCTTTTTATCGGGTCCTAAAAAAGCCTTAAGCTCCCCGGCCTTTTTCCATCGGTTCCATCTGGTAGGCTCCATGGAAAAATTGACTGCACCCTGCATATGGCCGGTGCGGTATTCCCATTCCTGGCGGGTGTCCACCATCAACAGTCTTTCAGGATCTTTTTGATATCGTTCAGCCAGTTCCTCAGTTTTGATGATCTGATATCCGCCGGCTTTGCCTTCAGCCAAGACATCATTCCAGGTAGCCTGCCTTGGAGCAGCCGGCTGGTGTTGAAACCAGACGGCGGTTATTGTAATGATCACGGCTGCAACAGCAGAAAATATCGATTTCTTGATGTTCATGGGATTTTAACCCTTCACCATTTTCCTTCCCGTTTTAATTTTGAAATTAAAAATGTCGCACCCCGGATGGAAAGCCCGAGTTTTGCTGCAAGTGCGGTTTCATTTACAGGCCCATGGGATCGGAGTATCGCAAGAACTTCTTTTTCCAGTTCCTCAAGCCAGTCTTCGAAAAGAACCAGAAGGGCCGGATCGGTGATTGCCGAGAGCTGTTTGGATTGAGTAACTTTATCCACCAGGGTCTGGCACATCTGAGTCGGGTCGACACCTTCGCCCATGCACTCGGCCAGTCACAAGTGGACCAGGCTGGAGACTTTATCTCCTTCGGACTGGGCGATCAGATTCATCAGAAAACGTTCCCGGGCCTCGCCGTCGAGATCGGCAAGAAGGTTCTCGATGGCTTTTGTGATTTGAGCCAGAGCTTTTTCCGGATCCATCCGGGAAATGATTTCAAAGAGATCATCCATTGTTTCAGAGCCCCTTATTTTTTTAAAAAGTTTTTCTTTTCGACAGGAGGTCGGTGCCGATTTCGCTCAATCTTCGTATTACATCAATAATTTTATCATCTGATAACTCATAGTAAATAAACGGACCGTCGCGTTCAACCTTGACCAGCAAGGACCGTTTCAACTCTTTTAGATGATGGGACACCAGCGGCTGGGACAAGGCCAGTTCTTCAACGATAGCAGAGACTGATTTTTTCTCTTGACTGATAAACAACAGAATTCTCAGACGATTCCAATCTGAAAGACTTTTTGCAAGAAAGGCTGCGGTTTGAAGATGGGTATCTGCAAGCCGATTTTGTAACGCTGAATCTTCCCCCTTCGGTTCAGGGTATTGGGAAATTAGACTCGGATTTTCAACGAATTGTTGTTTATCAGGCTGATTCATTTTTTAATCCTTTGGTAACAATACCCGGCGGCATCGATTACCCATCTCCCTGACTCATGCGATGTTTTTTCTATTTTCGGGATTCAACATAGTGTGCTGCCGCCAGCGCCGCAGTACAACCGTCAGCGGCGGCGAGAATAATCTGATTGGCGTATTTCTGCCTGAGGTCTCCCACGGCAAAAATGCCCGGGATGCTGGTCTCACATTTTTCATCCGTGACGACATACCCGGCGGGATTTACCTTTATTCCGGCTGGGATGATATGAGTATTGGGTGCAAACCCTACAAAGATAAAGACCCCTTGAGCGTCAATAACCTTCTGATCCCCGCTTCGAGCGTTTTTCAGCAATATGCCGGTGACGCCGGTATCATCGGACTTGATTCGAGTCGGGATGGAGTTGAAAATAATTTCAATCCTGGGTTCGGCAAAAACACGCTGTTGGAGGATACGACTTCCTCGGAAGGCATCCCGCCGATGGATGAGATAGACTTTTCGGCATATCCTGGAAAGATAGAGGGCATCCTCCAGTGCGGTATCACCGCCTCCCACAACAGCGACTGTTTTGTCGCGGAAAAAGAATCCGTCGCAGGTCGCACAGTAAGAGACCCCCTTGCCGAAATTCTCGTTTTCACCGGGAATATCGAGTTTTCGTGCAGTACCACCGGCTGCCAGAATGAGTGCATGGGTCTTCAGGATGGTCCCATCAGAGAGATGAACCGAATGGAATTCAATACCCGGTTCTGTTTTCAAAGCCTCTTTCTCGAGAATTTCCAGATGATACTGCCGGGCATGTTCTAAAAATTTTTCACAAAGATCAAATCCGGTGATCTCAATAAAACCAGGATAATTTTCCACCGCCTTTGTCAGTGCCATCTGTCCGCCGAAGACACCTCTTTCGACCAGTACGGTTTTGAGTGCTGCCCGCATGGCATAAATCCCTGCGGTTAACCCGGCAGGTCCTCCTCCGATAATGATTAGATCAAACATGTTGGTTTCCAGTATGATTTGTTATCAGGGTTTTTCCGAGTCATTTTTTCTGTCTCATCAATTTTCATGCAAAGTTCAGATTTTATTGTATGCCAGAACCATTTTTCACTGAATTA
>JBFMEI010000061.1:0-9389 GCA_040753295.1 Thermodesulfobacteriota bacterium
TGCCTCAATAAGCGAGGCTTCCGGAATGAAAGAGGCGGTTTTCCTTGCAAGTCGTATGGCGGACCCAGGGGATGTGGTACTCCTTTCACCGGGGTGCGCGAGTTTTGACATGTTTAACAATTACATCCATCGTGGAGAGGCGTTCCGGGAGGTTGTAACGAAATTGGTATGAAAGAGATGACCAGCCGAGCGCATGGAATAACGGAGGCGATCCCCCGTAAGCCTCCCTACGATGTCAATCTGCTCTTTCCAGTTCTTTTTCTTGTGGGAATTGGAATCGTGATGATTTATAGCGCCAGTTCTGCTCTGGCAATGAAAAAATTTGGAAACGATTATTTTTTTCTTAAAAAACAAGGAGTTTTTGCCATCGGCGGGATGATCGTGCTGGTGATTTGTCGCCATATCCCCTATCTTCTTTATCAGCGGTTGGCCTATCCGATTCTTCTCGCTGCTCTGGTTTTGCTCCTGGCCGTCCATTTCTCACCGCTGGGGTATTCGGCAGGAGGCAGCATGCGCTGGCTCCGTTTTGGAAGCGTTTCGTTTCAACCTTCTGAATTTGCTCGGATTGCCCTGATAATCTACCTGGCCTATTCACTGAGCAGAAAAACAGACCGGGTCAGAGAATTCAAAATCGGGTTTTTACCCCATGTCACGATTTTCGGAATTCTGGCCATATTAATTCTGATGGAACCGGACTTTGGATCCGTGGTGATTCTGGGTGCGGTAACATGGATTATGCTTTATGTGGGCGGTGTGCGCCTCATGCATCTGACGCTCACATCGATTCCCCTGCTTCCACTGGCGTATTTTTTTATGATGGATGCCGGATACCGGGTGAAACGGATTATGAGCTTTCTCAACCCTTGGGAATATTCCACCAATGAAGGATATCAGATCATTCACTCCCTATTGGCTTTCGGAACCGGAGGAATATGGGGGGTCGGAATCGGGAAAGGGTACCAGAAACTTTTTTATCTTCCCGAACCGCACACGGATTTTATCTTTTCCATTATCGGTGAAGAGCTGGGCCTGGTGGGTGTTATGACGATTCTTGGTCTTTATGGAATGATCATCGGCCGGGGAATCGGAATCTCCCGAAAAACGCCTGAGCTGTTCGGCTCATATCTGACCGCCGGCCTGACCGTCGCCATTGCCCTTCAGGTATTTATTAATATGGGAGTCACCCTTGGGCTTCTTCCAACAAAAGGATTGGTGCTTCCGTTTTTGAGCTACGGCGGGTCATCATTGATTTTGAATATGGCATCCATCGGGATATTAATGAATGTCGAATCCGCTTCCGGTCCTGCAGTCATTCCGAAGCCGGGTCCCCGAAGAGGTCATGAATGAACCCCATTCGAATGATCATCGGTGCAGGAGGTACAGGCGGGCATCTGTTTCCCGGGATTGCCGTCGCCCGGGAACTGATGAAAAGAGATCCGAAAAACCGGGTTTTATTTATCAATACCGGAAAGGCGTTTGAAAAAACGGTTCTGGAAAAAGCCGGTTTCGACCAGGCCGGCATCCCGGCCGAAGGGATTAAAGGACGCTCCATATGGAACAAAATCAAATCTCTTTTTCGAATTCCAAGCGGGATCGTTCAATCCATGAAATTAATAAAAGGATTCGACCCGGAGATCGTTATGGGGATGGGCAGCTATTCCGCCGGTGTCGTGGTTTTCGGGGCTTGGCTTAAGGGTATTAAAATCGTGGTTCATGAACAAAATCGGATTCCCGGAGTCACCAATCGAATCTTGTTTCACCTGGCGGATCGCATCTATGTCTCATTTTCAAAAACCCGGGATCGAATCGGGAAAAAAAATGTTCTGGTCACCGGAAATCCGGTCCGGGAGTTATGGATTGTCGAAGAAGGGATTCAGAAAAAGAGCAACAGTGCCTTTACGATCCTTGTTCTGGGAGGAAGTCAAGGGGCGCATCGGATCAATACGGCAATGACCGAGGCATCCTCATGGATTAAGGAAAAAAGCAGAATCCATGTCATCCATCAGACCGGTCACACTGATGAAGCCATGGTCAAAACAGTCTATGAAACCAATCGGATTCCTGGGACGGTCTCCGCATTTTTTAACGACATGGGATCCTGTTACGCCCGGGCAGACCTGCTGATCTGCCGGGCCGGGGCAACAACCATTGCTGAGCTGACCGCCCTCGGAAAGCCGGCAATTCTGATTCCCTTCCCTTTTGCGACCGATGATCATCAGACTGCAAATGCCCAAGAACTGGTCGATGCTCGAGCCGGCGAATTAATCCCTGAAACCCGGTTGAATGGAAAACAGCTTGCCGAGAGGATCGAGTTTTATCTGAATCACCGGCACTTTCTTGATGAAATGGGCCTGAGGGCAAAAAAATTCGGGAAGCCGGATGCGGCTGCCGCCATTGTTGATGATATTTACGAAACGTTGAAACGTTGATTATCGAATTATCGGAATAACAGGGAGCGACTGTTGAAACATCCGGTCGAGTAACAAGAAATGTATCGGAAAAAATATCATATCCATTTTGTGGGAATCGGGGGGATCGGAATGAGCGGCATTGCCGAACTGCTTCTGAATCTGGGGTATCAGGTTTCAGGATCGGATATCAAGTCATCCGATCTGACCCGACGGTTGAAGCAGATGGGAGGGATCATCTTCGAAGGGCACGCCGCTCATCAGGTGGAAGGTGCGGATGTCGTGGTGATGTCGTCTGCGGTCAGGACGGATAATCCGGAAATTACGGCTGCCAGAAAATCTTCAATTCCTGTGATTCCACGGGCGGAAATGCTGGCAGAACTGATGCGGTTGAAATACAGTGTTGCAGTGGCAGGAGCACATGGGAAAACAACCACCACATCGCTGGTTTCAGCCCTTCTGGCTGAAGGCGGCCTGGATCCGACCGTGGTTATCGGTGGAAAGCTTCGCAGCATCGGTACCAATGCCCTTTTGGGAAAAGGGGATTTCATTGTCGCGGAAGCGGATGAAAGCGACGGGTCTTTCTTAAAAATGTCCCCCACTATCGCGGTGGTAACAAACATCGATCGGGAGCACCTCGACTATTACGAAGGACTTGACGCTATTAAAAAAGCGTTTGTTGATTTTATCGACCGGATTCCGTTTTACGGGCTTGCGGTTCTCTGCCTGGATAATGAGCCGATCCAAGAGCTGATTCCCAAAATCCGAAAACGATTCATTACGTATGGATTAACCGTCCAGGCGGATTTATCGGCCAGGGAAATTGCATTGGAAGGTCTTAAAAGTCGATTTTCGGTATTTCATCATGAGCGGGAACTGGGACGAATTTTGCTGAATCTTCCGGGTATTCATAATGTCGGTAACGCCCTGGCCGCGATTGCGGTGAGCATGGAACTGGGAATCCCTTTTCCCACCATTCAATCCTCGCTGGCTTCCGTAGAAGGAGTTCAGCGGAGGATGGAGATTAAAGGTGAAATCGACGGGGTTACGGTCATTGATGATTACGGTCATCATCCCACTGAGATCAAGGCCACCCTCAATGCCGCCAAGGAGTCCTGGCCCGGGAGGCGGATCGTCGTGGTTTTTCAACCCCATCGGTTTTCAAGAACGCAGGCGCTCTTTCATGACTTCAGCCGGGCCTTTTATCAGTCCGATGTTCTGCTGGTCCTTCCGATATATGCGGCCAGCGAGAGGGAGATCGAGGGGGTGAACGGCCGGCGTTTGGCAGAGGAGATCCGAGCCCACGGGCATAAGGAAGTCACTTATCAGGAGAGTTTTGATGCGGTTGATACCGCTCTTGATATTCTGCTTTGTCCGGGCGACATCCTGATCACCCTTGGCGCCGGAGATGTATGGAAGGTTGGGGAAAATCGATTGACAAAAGGACGCAACAGAAGTTGGTGATATGTTTTTTACATTCCCGGCAAGGAGCGCGTTGACCATTCGAACCCAAGATCAAAAGCGGCTTTTAAAAATGTTTGAAGGTCGGATTTGGTTCAACGAGCCTATGGCGAGACATACGTCTTTCAGAGTGGGAGGGCCGGCAGAAGCCCTTGTGAGGCCCAAAACTCTTGAAGAACTGACAAGGTTGACCGGGCTTTGTCAAGACCATCAAATTTCCTACATGATTGTGGGTGGCGGCACAAACCTTCTGGTGAGAGATCATGGAATTCGAGGGGTGGTGATTCTTCTCACTTGGGGATTCAAGGAAATCGAAGAGGTTGGAAGAGATGGAAATGGAGTGATCATCAGAGGAATGGCAGGTGCCGAAACCCGTTCCCTATGCGCCTATGCCCTTCGAAAAAGCCTCGAAGGGATGAATTTTGCGCTGGGGATTCCCGGAACCATCGGAGGAGCGATCATGATGAATTCCGGAACAGGGATCGATTGGATATCAGAGGTTATTTGCAGCATCGAAGTGCTGGAGCCCACCGGTGCAGTCCGCCGGTATTCCAGAAAGGAGTTACGCTTTTCGTATCGACGGCTTGAGTGGAAAACCAGGGATCTTCCGGTCATTCTGTCCGGTTTTTTTAAACTGCATCCCACGGACGGAGACCGGTTAAGGACGGATGCGGCCCGGATCGTCAAAGATCGAAGGATAAAACAGCCGATCGGAAATCCCAGCGCCGGATGTTTTTTCAGGAATCCTGCTTCTGGAAAGAGTGCGGGTGCCCTTATCGACGCCGCCGGGTTAAAGGAAGTTTGCATCGGAGGAGCAAAAGTTTCTTCCAAACATGCCAATTTTATCATCAATGCCGGAAACGCAACCGCAGCGGATATTCTTTCGCTTTCGGAAAAGATCCGGAAAACGGTTTTTGATCGGTTTGGCGTCATGCTGGAGCCCGAGGTGAAAGTTGTCGGATACTAAAAAGATCAGTAAAAACATCTCCAGAAAAGAGACTCAGGAAAAGCGGCGGAAGGCCTGGAAGCTGGTTTTGTTTGGGTATCGATCCGTGCTGGGACTCGCGGCGACTCTTATTGGAAGCCTGATGTTGATATTTATTCATGATCTGATGACCCAGGGTGACTTCTTCCCGACCAACCGAATCATGGTTTCAGGAGCAAGTCAGGTCCGTGTTCCGGAAATATTGGAATGCGCACAGGTTGCTGAAAAGAAGAACATCCTTTCTTTTAATCTTTCGCTGATCCGAAAACGTCTTCTCGGTCACCCGTGGATCGCAGAGGCCGATGTAAAACGGGAGCTTCCGGACGGCCTTGCAATTACCATCAGGGAGCATGAACCGCTTGCCGTTATCGATTTGGGAAAACTCTTTCTGATCAACACGTCAGGAGAAATATTTAAAGAATGGAAGGCTTCTGATCCCGGAAACCTCCCGATGATCTGCGGCCTTGATTTTTCGAGTATCAGCGTTCCCGGAACATCTCCCGGCATTTCCTATGATGCGGTCATCACCGTACTGCTGCATAGCAGGAGGGATCAAAACCTGAGTCTTGCACCTCTCATCAAGCAGGTGATTGCCGATCCGGAAACCGGTATTTCACTCTGTGTGTTTGAAGACAAAAAAACGATCCGGTTGGGATATCAGAATTATCCGGAAAAACTTGAACGGTTCAAGGAAGTCCTTTTTTCGCCGACTCACATGGAACAGTTTGATGATTTTGATTTCATCGATCTCATTGAAGTCGACCGAATGGTGGTTGCCCCTGTTCATATGGAACAGGGTTCCGGGAAGAATAAGGAGGTGTGAATGCAGCGGCGTAAAGAAATCGTCGTGGGCCTCGATATCGGGACGACAAAGATCTGTGCCGTCGTGGGAGAGGTCGATTCGAATGATATCAATATCATTGGAATCGGAACGCATCCGTCCATAGGCCTGCGCAAAGGGGTCGTCGTCAACATCGAATCGACGGTGGAATCGATCAAAAAGGCGATCGAAGAAGCCGAGTTGATGGCCGGATGCGAAATTTCAGCAGTTTACGCCGGAATTGCCGGAGGCCATATCACCGGATTCAACAGCCGGGGGATTATCGCTGTCAAGGGGCCGGAAATCACCAAGAATGATGTCGCCCGGGTCATCGAAGCGGCAAGAGCTGTCGCGATCCCCATGGACCGGGAAGTGATCCATGTGATTCCGCAGGAGTTCATCGTCGACGAGCAGCCCGGGATTCAGAATCCGGTCGGAATGGCGGGGGTTCGCCTGGAGACTAAAATTCATATTGTTACAGGCGCAGTCACTTCCGCCCATAACATTGTCAAATGCGCCAACCGTTCCGGGCTCGATGTCTGCGACATTGTATTGGAACCCCTGGCTTCCGGGGAAGCAGTTTTATCAGAAGAGGAAAAAGAGCTGGGTGCCGCGCTTATTGATGTGGGAGGAGGCACAACGGATCTGGCCGTGTTTTGCAACAAGAACATCAAACACACCTTTGTCCTTGGACTTGCCGGGAATAATGTGACCAACGATATCGCCGTGGGGCTGAGGACACCGATTGCGGAAGCGGAAAAAATCAAAAGGAAATACGGGATCTGCGTCGCGAAAACCATCAAAAGCGATGAGATGATTGAAGTTTCAGGAACCGGAGGCCGAGGGCCAAAAAAGCTTCCGAGGCAGATTCTTGCCGAGATTATCGAACCTCGTATGGAAGAAGTTTTTTCCATTGTTAAAAGAGAGATCTATCGAGCGGAAATGGAAAATGTGATTTCATCCGGAGTGGTGATCACCGGAGGTACGGCTCTTTTAGAAGGAGTGACGGACATTGCGGAATCCATATTTAACCTTCCGGTTCGCCTCGGAAAACCCCAGGGAATCGGCGGACTCACCGATGTCGTGAATAATCCTATGTATGCCACCGGTGTGGGCCTGGTCATTTACGGCGCCAGAGATGAAAACAAGACGAAATTCAGGATACGGGATCAAAATATTTTTAATCGGCTCATGGAACGGATGAAGCGTTGGTTCAAGGATGTCATCTGACGACTAACATAATTATTCAGGGAGGTGGGGAAATGATGTTTAAGTTCGTTGAGAGCTCCAAATCTGCCAGAATCAAGGTCATCGGCGTTGGCGGCGGCGGGGGAAACGCCATCAACAACATGATCGATTCCAACCTTCAGGGGGTGGAGTTCATTGCGGCGAATACGGATTGCCAGGCCCTTGATGTCTCCAAGGCTTCCATCAAGATCCAGATGGGTGAATGCCTTACCGAAGGGCTGGGTGCCGGTGCAAACCCTCAACTGGGGCGTGAAGCGGCCATGGAAAGCTGGGATATCATCAAGAATGCCCTTGAAGGGAGTCACATGGTTTTCATTACTGCCGGATTCGGAGGAGGGACCGGTACCGGAGGAGCGCCCATTATTGCCGAAATTTGCAAAGAGATCGGGGCACTCACGGTTGCCGTAGTGACAAAACCGTTTTCTTTTGAAGGGAAACGAAGGGCAATGCAAGCCCAGGAAGGGATCGAAAAGCTGAAAGGAATGGCGGACACGGTGATCACGATTCCAAACGACCGGTTGAGAGGAATCGCCCCGAGAAATGCGACGCTGCTGGATATGTTTAAAAAAGCCGATGAAGTACTTCTTCATTCCGTCAAAGGGATTACGGATCTCATCATGATGCCCGGACTCATCAATCTCGATTTTGCAGATGTTCGAACCACCATGTCAAAAGCGGGGATGGCCATCATGGGAATTGGTATCGCCAAAGGGGAAAACCGCGCAATCCTTGCCGCTGAAAACGCCATCTCCCATCCCCTTCTGGAAGATGTTTCCATCTCCGGCGCCCGAGGGGTGCTGATGAACATCACTTCGTCAAGTTCTCTGACCATGGAGGAAACCACGGAAGCGTCTGAGCGGATTTACAAAGAAGTGGGAGACGATGCCGAAATCATCTGGGGCGCTGTTCTGGACGACAGCCTGGGGGACGAAATGCGTGTTACGGTCATTGCCACAGGAATCGGACCCGAAGCTATGCCTGTGCGGCCGGAAAAAAGTGATGAGCGTCAGCTTCGAGGAAGAGTCAGAGATATCATGCCCTCAGATCTGGAACGAGCTGCAGAGCTGGATCGGCCGACTTTTATTCGTATGAAGGAAGCATCCGGCGAATCCTCCGGAGCCCATTATCGGGGATACAAAGGCCTGATCATTGACAATGGAGACCTTGAGATCCCGACGTTTTTAAGAAAAAAAGCCGATTGAACTGCGGCGTTTCCGCACTCCGAGGCCGGTGAAAAATGGATGCGGAAGGCAGAAGTAATTTTAAGCCGGGAACCTGTTGAACGGAATGATGCCCAGAAGGAACATGCATAATGGTTCTTTTGCCGAAATGGAAATCGGAACCATTCAAAAATCCAAAGCGGCGAAAGTGGAAATCGCACTCGTTTACCCGAACCGGTATCATGTGGGGATGTCCAATCTCGGCTTTCAGACCGCATATGCGCTGTTCAATGACATTGACGACGTTAAGTGTGAACGGGCTTTTCTGCCTGAACCTGGAGGAGATTCAAGAGCAGATATTAAAACCATCGAATCCGGACGCAGAATTTCGGAATTCGATATTATCGCGTTTTCGGTTTCGTATGAAAACGACTATCCCAACCTTCTTGCCATCCTTGATCAGGGAGGCTTCCCCCTGCAATCTGCCGAAAGAAATTTTCCCCACCCTTTGGTGGTTGCAGGGGGGGTCGCCTGTTTTTTAAATCCTGAACCCATCGCATCATTTATTGACTGTATTTTTATCGGCGAAGCCGAAGAAATGATCCCCCCGTTTCTTGAATGTGTATTGACTGCAGCGCCGGATTCGGCGTCTGAAAAAGAATCGCTCCTCGCAACCATCGCCCGAGAGGTTCCCGGCGCATACGTACCGTGTTTTTATAAGATATCATACCATCCGGATGGAACCATTCAGGGTTTTAAAACGACCATTGATGTTCCGGATCGGATTCGAAGGGTTTTTTCAAAAAATCTTTCTCTTCATGAAACTCACAGCCATGTTCTGACTCCCAATACTGCTTTCGGAAGCACCTTTTTAGTGGAAATCGGGCGTGGCTGCACTCATGGATGCCGGTTTTGTGCTGCCGGATATGTCTACCGTCCTCCCCGGTTTCGAACCGGCCGTGATTTGGAAAAAACCGTCGAAAAACGGGATTCCAGAATCGATAAAATCGGGATCGTGGGGGCTTCTATTTCAGATTGTGCGGATATCGACCCGCTCTGCGGTTTCATTCTGTCAAAGGGTCTTCATTTGGGATTCAGCTCTCTCAGGGCGGATGCATTGACTCATTCCCTTCTGGAAGCGCTTAAAAAAAATAAAACCCGGACCGCGACCATTGCACCGGACGCCGGATCCGAAAGGATGAGAAGTGTGATCAATAAGGGGATGACCGAGCCGGATATCCTTAATGCCGCAACCCGGCTGATGGAAATCGGAATCTTGAATTTAAAACTGTATTTTATGATTGGCC
>JBFMEI010000062.1:0-9292 GCA_040753295.1 Thermodesulfobacteriota bacterium
ATCCGAAGATGGGGCGGCATGGATCCAAAAAGAATACCACCGGTTGAAGAGGCTAACCGAAAAATACCCTTATTCATATCTTCCGGAAGTTTTTGGAATCGGGGCCTACGAGTCTTCTCATAAGCCGGTCCGGATGTTTCTGGGGGAATGGCTCGAAGGATATCATGAATTCCATCATGTCCCTGAAGGGAACAGTGGGGAGACGCGTATTCAGGTTTGGTACGAAGAGAAAGGACGGTTTTTTTTAAACGATTCGCAAGAGGTTGAAGCATACCGGCAAATCTCCCATATTCTCACCAGGTATTATGACATCCATACGTTTGAAGCGATATCCTCCTGGCATCATGCTGCCGGAGATTTTGTAATCCGGACAGATGAGAATTCGATCCGGGTGAAACTGATTTCCGTCCGAAATTATGCACCGATGATCAAAGCTCATTCCGTGTCTGAAAAAATCGATGCGAAGCCGGCCTTCCTTCTCCATGCCCTGCTACTCTTTTTTCTTAATCTTTCCATTTGTATCCGTCTGGATCGAATCGAAGGTGTGGGGGAAACGGTTTGGGCGGATGAGGCTGCTTTAGAAGGGCTTATGCTCGGGTTTTATTCCGGACTGGAAATGAATCCGACTCCAGAGGGTTTCCCGGCCTCGATATCCGACTGTTTTAAGGCATATCTTCTCCAGGGTCAAAAGGCTGATTTTGATTCGCTTCTGTCGGATGTGGCAACGCATCATATTCATGAAGCCCCCTTTATCCGGGGGCGCCTCAAGCGTCATGGCGAGACCCTCTATGATCTCTTTCTGAAACATCTCTAAGTGATTCGAAAACACAATGATTTTTTATTGACACGCCAAAATATTAACTCTATAAGTCAACCTTTACATCATCCTTTTTCTTCAGTGCTGTTTAATATAACCGTAAGGTTTGGATAAGAAAGAAACCAAATTGAGGGGAGGTGACCGTTTTAAATTAATCCGGTAGGAAGTTGATGCAAAATGCGATCATCTGGTAATTCAAATTAGAATGGAGGTAAAACGATGGCAAAACATAAGACTCCGCTTCTGGATCAGCTGGAAACCGGCCCATGGCCGAGTTTCGTAACTGATGTCAAGGAAGAAGCTGCAAGAAGAGCGAAAAATCCAAAGAAAATCGAATTCCAGGTTCCGGTGGATGTATGTGAAGATCTTCTCGGATTGCTGGAATTGTCTTACAAACATAAACGAACCCACTGGAAACATGGTGGAATCGTGGGTGTTTTCGGATACGGCGGCGGTGTCATCGGAAGATATTGCGATCAACCCGAGCAGTTTCCGGGTGTGGCCCATTTTCATACCATCCGGGTCTCTCAGCCGGGCGGGAAATTCTATACTACAGAGTATTTGAGACAACTGTTGGATTTATGGGAACTCCGGGGAAGCGGACTTACCAACATGCATGGATCCACCGGCGACATCATCTTTTTGGGAAGCACCACTCCTCAGTTGGAAGAGATTTTTTACGAACTAACCCATAAGATGAATCAGGATCTCGGAGGATCCGGATCCAACCTGAGGACGCCCTCCGATTGTATCGGAGAAGCCCGGTGTGAATTTGCCTGCTATGACACCCAGGCGCTCTGCTATGATCTGACCATGGAATATCAGGACGAGCTTCATCGGCCGGCATTTCCTTATAAATTTAAATTCAAATTCGACGGCTGCCCCAACTGCTGTGTCGCATCCATCGCCCGGGCGGACTTGTCTTTCATCGGGACGTGGCGGGACGACATCCGGATCGACCAGGAAGCGGTTCAGGGATATCTGGGCGGCGAACTTGCTCCCAACGGCGGAGCCCATATGGGACGGGATTGGGGAAAATTCGATATTAAAAAAGAGGTTCTTGGCCTTTGCCCCACCCAGTGCATGTGGATGGACGGCAAAAAGCTTATGATCGACAACCGGGAATGCACCCGGTGCATGCATTGTATCAATGTCATGCCGAGGGCTCTCAGAATCGGAAACGATCGGGGCCTTTCCATTCTTGCCGGCGCCAAGGCTCCGATTCTCGACGGCGCGCAGATGGGCAGTCTGCTGGTTCCCTTTGTCAAGGCTGAAGAACCCTATGATGAGATCAAAGATGTCATCGGAAAGGTCTGGGACTGGTGGATGGAGGAAGGAAAGAACCGCGAGCGGTTGGGCGAGCTGATGAAACGCCAGGGCTTCCAGAAACTCCTCGAGGTTACCGGCATGAAACCGGATCCGAGACTGGTCAAGGAACCGCGGTCCAATCCGTACATCTTCTGGAAAGAAGAAGAGGTGGAGGGCGGATTTACACGTGACGTCAATGAATTCAGAAAATATCATTTGAGATAGGGGGTGACGATCATGGCTTTTATATCTTCTGGTTACGATCCAAGCAGTCCGATGAAGGACCGGATTACCGACATCGGTCCGAGGAAATATGATGAATTTTATCCGCCGGTCATTGCCAAGAACAAGGGAAAATGGCTCTATCATGAATATCTTCAACCCGGTGTCTTTGTTCATGTGGCGGAATCCGGGGATGAGATATATACGGTGAGAGTCGGCGGAATGCGTCTGATGAGCGTCGGTTTTCTCCGGGAGGCCTGCGATATCGCGGACAAGCATTGTGACGGATATTTCCGGTTCACGACCCGGAACAATATCGAGTTCTTTGTGGATAAAAAAGAGAAAGTCAAACCGCTGGTGGATGATCTCATGAGCCGGAAGCAGCCCGGAGGGTGTTATAAATTCCCTGTGGGCGGAACCGGCGCCGGAATCAGCAACATCGTTCATACTCAGGGATGGATTCACTGCCACACCCCGGCGACCGATGCTTCGGGGCCTGTGAAAGCCACCCTCGATGTTCTTTTTGATGATTTTGTGAACATGCGGCTCCCGGCGCACCTCCGCGTCTCTCTGGCGTGCTGTCTGAACATGTGCGGTGCGGTTCACTGTTCGGATATCGCCATCCTGGGATACCATCGAAAACCTCCCATGCTGGATCATGAATATCTGGATAAGATGTGCGAAATTCCACTGGCGATTGCTGCCTGTCCCACCGCAGCCATCAAGCCGGCGAAAATGGAACTCCCCGGCGGTCAAAAGGTAAACAGTGTCGCCGTGAACAGTGAACGATGCATGTTCTGCGGAAACTGCTATACCATGTGCCCGGCCATGCCCCTTGCCGATGATGTGGGGGATGGGATCGTTATTATGGCAGGCGGGAAGGTATCGAACCGGATCAGCGCTCCAAAATTCTCCAAAGTTGTTGTGGCGTTTCTCCCCAATGAACCTCCTCGATGGCCGCAGACTACCGCCGTGATCAAGAAGATCGTGGAAGCGTATGCCAAGGGAGCGAATAAGTATGAGCGCCTCGGCGAATGGGCGGAAAGAATCGGCTGGGAACGGTTCTTTGAGAAATGCGATCTCGAATTCACTCATCATCTTATTGATGATTTCCGTGATCCCGCTTATTTTACCTGGCGTCAGACCACACAGTTTAAGTTCTAATTGAAACCCCGGCAGGGGGCATTCTCGCCCCCTGCCCTTTAAAAAGGAAATATCCATGGAATACGCTGAAGCAAAAGAGCTCATCATTTCAGAGCTTTCAAAGAAAAAGGGAAAAAGTAAATTCTATTTTAACGATCTGGCCAAAATCCTTGATGCCAAACCGAGAGATGCCAAGAAAATCGTAAACCAGCTCGTTCAGGATCAGGTTCTTGAATTCTGGTCATCCGGCAGCACCTCCATGTATGGGCTGAAAGGAGCCGGCAAACAAGCGGCAACCGAAGAAGGAGAATAGCCACCAGGGCCAGGGTCGATCCCGTCAATTGCCCCTTCGTTTTAGAATCTCCTGCACCGGCCGCATTTTTCAGCTGGACATGTCATGAAGTGCCCCAGGATTGTGATCGCCGCATCCCGCGGCGGATCAGGAAAAACACTGCTGTCCTTGGGAATGATTGCTGCCTGGCGTGCAGAAGGTAAACGCGTTATTCCTTTCAAAAAAGGTCCTGATTATATTGATGCCGGCTGGCTCGCTCTTGCAGCGGGCCGGCCGTGCCGCAACCTCGATACCTTTCTGATTCATCCCCAAAAAGTTCTGAACTCTTTTCTGTTCCATGCTCAAGATCAGGATATTGCAGTCATTGAATGGAACAGAGGCCTTTATGACGGCCTTGATTTTAAAGGAACCACCAGCACGGCCGAGCTGGCCAAACTGATCAACGCACCGGTTATTCTCTGCATCAACAGTACGAAAACCACCCGAACCATGGCGGCTGTAGTTTCCGGCTGCATCCATTTCGACCCCCAGGTTAAAATCAAAGGTGTTATTTTAAATCATGTGGCAGGGCCGAGACATGAGTCGACATTAAGAAAAAGCATCGAATACTACTGCGGGGTTCCGGTGGTTGGAGCGGTTCCCAAACTCGGCCGGGAAAGCTTTCCCGAACGGCATATGGGCCTGGTTCCCACTCCCGAACATCAATGGGCTGCGGAATCGATTGATGAAGCGCTCCGTATCGCAAAAAAATATCTGAACCTGGATGCGCTGATAAATATCGCAAAGAGTGCGGTTTCGATAAAACCCTCTTTCTGGAGAGCGATCGGTGACGGATTTCAGAAAGAACAAAAACGAAAGGCCGGGAAAAGAATTCAAAGGCCTGCGCTTCACCATGCATCACGGAAAGTGACCATCGGCATTGTCCAGGATCGTTCATTTCAATTTTACTATCCTGAAAATATGGAAGCACTTCAATCCGCCGGTGCCGATCTGGTCTTTTTGAGTCCGCTGCGGGATGAATATCTTCCGGAGATGGATGCCCTTTATATCGGGGGTGGATTTCCGGAAACTCATGTGGAATCTCTTTCCGGAAACCTTCGCTTCAAATCCCGGTTGAAAGCGCTTGTGGAAAAAGGGTTTCCGGTTTACGCAGAATGCGGGGGCCTGATGTATCTCGGCGAAGCGCTCGTTCTGGAGGGAAAGTCTTATCCCATGGCCGGCATTCTTCCGGTTATTTTTGGATTTTCGAAAAAGCCCCAGGGGCATGGATATGCCGTTGCCAAGGTCGAAAGAGCTAATCCGTATTATCGCATCGGAACGCTTCTGAAAGGGCATGAATTCCATTATTCCAAGGTGATTGCCTGGAAAGGAGAACGTCGGGATCTGACTTTTACTTTAAAGA
The DNA here is from genome assembly GCA_040753295.1 of Thermodesulfobacteriota bacterium. Classification (GTDB taxonomy): domain Bacteria; phylum Desulfobacterota; class Desulfobacteria; order Desulfobacterales; family UBA2156; genus RBG-13-49-15. Next base: position 5,185 of record JBFMEI010000062.1, read on the forward strand.
GAGGGGTTGGGGTCGATGAAGGAAAGGATGGGATCTGCTATAAAAATCTCCTGGCCACCTACATTCACATTCACGCGCTGGGGACTCCGGTATGGGCCGAATCCATGGTTCGTCAGGCAGTGAAGTATCAAAAAAATCAGGGCGGTTCCCTCAAAGATCCCGGGAATCGCCCTGATCTGTTCTGATTTTTCGGAGCCTGATTCAGGAAAAGTTACTTTTCCTTTCCAGGATGGCACTTGGCACAGGTTTCAGGGGCTGCCTTGGATTTGGTTTTGGTGTTGAAATTTTTATGGCATCCCTTGCAGTTGTCATGAATCGCCTCTGCATGATACTCGAGCTCCTGTTTCTTTGTGAGCTTGGGAGCATCTTTTCCTTTCGGCTTTTCTCCCGGTTTCTTATGACATTCGGCGCAGCTTTTAACCGGGTCTGTTTCTTTTAACGCGCTCAACGGTTTTCCCTTGTCATCGTGATGGCATTCGCCGCATCCGTTTTTATAAAGCTCAGGAGATTTTTTTGCATACTCCTCGGCATGCTTTTTATGGGAAAATTCGACAATCCCCTTGGTATGTTTTTCATAGGCTTTGTTCTGCATTTTGATCACATCCGGAGCCTTCCCTGCCGCAAATAGACCTCCTGCAATGAACAGCGTTGCGATTCCCGCCACCAACAGTATAATCCACAAACCTCTTTTCTTCATATCCGTTTTTCACCTCCTTTCGTTTTGATGTTGTTAATTTTCAAAGCAGAGCCTCTCTATCAAGACCGGCATTGCTTTGTCAATTGAAAACATGGATCAATCCGCCGGGTCATCACTCTTTTTCCGCTGAAACATTTTAGCACCGATAATACTGATTTCATAAAGAATCATCATGGGAATGGCCATCATGATTTGGGTTACCGCATCCGGCGGTGTCAAAATTGCTGCCACGATAAAAATGATCAGGATGGCGTATTTCCGGTTCTTCTTGAGGAATGCAGCAGAGACCAGCCCGAGTCGGGCGAGGAATGTGATAATCAAGGGGAGTTCAAAGACAAGGCCGAAGGCCAGGAGCATTTTAGAGGCTAGGCTCATATACTCTTTCATGGAGGGAAGGGGGCGGATATGTTCGGTGGCAAATCCCAACAGGTACTTGAATCCGAATGGAAAGGCGACGAAATATCCGAACAGGGATCCTCCGATGAAAAAAAATGAGGATAAAATAATGATGGGAAGCAGCAGGCGTCGTTCTTTCTGATAAAGACCCGGAGCGACGAACATCCAGAATTGATATAGAATCACCGGAGATGCCAGCATCAGACCGGATAGAAATGCGACTTTCAGATAGGTAAAAAAAGCTTCAGGAATTCCTGTAAAGACAAGTTTATCCCCTTCCTCCATGGCCTCAACAAGGGGAATGATGAGTATTTCAAAGATCTTTTCCTTGAATCCATATGAAACCGCAAAGCCGACACCCACGGCGATAAAGCAAACAATTAAGCGTTTTCTCAGCTCCTCAAGATGTCCGGTGAAGGGGAGTTTATCCGTTTCACGAGTCTCTTGGCCCATGGGTTTCTGATTTCTCCGTATTTTGAAGGCCTTCTTCTTTCCGTGGTGGATCGCCGGCGCCATCGCCCTGCTGGGGAGGTCTCTTTTCTTCACTTACCGCACTATCGTCATCCTCCGCATCACTGACCTCCTTGTTAAGGCCGTCGAACGCGGTTTTCACGTCTTTTAACTCTTTGAAATCATCTTCGAGTGCCAGAGAATCCTTCAGCTCGCGGGTTGCTTTTTTAAATTCCCCCAATGCCCGACCCAGGGATCGGGCAAGGTCCGGAAGCTTTTTCGGCCCGATGACAATGAGGGCGATGGCCGCGATCATGATCATTTCGGGCACCCCGATGCCGAACATATCAGACTCCTTTAGGAGATGTGGTCATGAAAACCGGATTCGACTACAATTCATTAAAAGAATCGTATTTCTACTGGCTTTGAGAATAGGTGTCAAGGAGATGTTGCTTTCTTGAAAGACCGACCGGTGAGCATTGATCCTCTTAACGTTTGGGATTGAGAATTAAAAAAAAGAGGCTTCCCGGATGCTGCATATGCCCGGCGGCGATTTCCGCATAGGGCCCATTCCCCCAGAAGAGATCCGCACGGCCAGGTCCTTTGATTGCGCCTCCAGTGTCCTGGTTTAATACAAACCGGCTGAATGAGGACCAGTGCCGGATCTGTCCGGCAGAATCGATCAAGGGTTTTCTTGAATGAATGAATCCGAGGCTTCCGGGAGGAAAAATCCGTGCATCCAACGCTATGGATCTTCCGGGTGTAAGAAGAACATCCAGGGCGCCTTTCGGACCCTGGTCTTCGAATTTAAAAAAAACATAGCTCTGATTGGAATTTAAAATATCCTGCATCTCCTCAGGATGGTCGATCAGATAGGATCGGATCCGCTGCATGGAGATTTCTGATCGATGGAGTTTCCCTTTTTCGATCAGATAATTTCCAATGCTCCGGTAGGGAAGACCGTTGCTGATATGGTAATGAAGGATTGCGGTCTGTTGAGAATCAAGGATCAATTTACCCGATCCCTGAATCTGAAGAAAAAAGAGGTCGATGGGATCTTTAAGGTAGGCGAGGGGCGCTGTTTTTCCTTCAAGCTTTTTTTCAACATCAATCTCTTTTCGATCATAGTAAGGCAATATGCGGCCTTCGGTATATCGGCCGATAATCGTTTTTCTTTCACATCGTGCAGAAAAAAGGGAAAGATCAACAACCGTCAAATCATGGGGTTTCGGGTAGATCGGAATTACATAGGGAGGATGTTTTTCAAGACTCCCGGTGATGATGGGTTCATAATATCCGGTGAAGAGAACCTCCCGGGATCTTTCTTTACCCGTGCTCCGGTAGATCAGATATCGGGAACGGATAAACGAATTGAGCGTCCTGGGGTCCGGTTTTTTTTGAATAAAGGCTAAAAATTCATTCAGGGATCGGATGATGTGAGATATGGAGTAATGATCTTCTCCGAAAGAAAACAGTTTATCAGAAGGAAGCCGGCGAAGATATGAGAGGCTGTTCTCGATGCCGTATTCAAGGCCGTCAAAACTCATATCATCTGAGAAATCAGGATAGGAAGATAAGGGAAGCCTTTCCAGAACAGGATCCTTGGCGGATTTGGATAGGAAGATACATCCGGAAAAAAGGAGAATGATCCCCAGGGTCGGAAAGATGAATAGACGTCCTTTTCTCCAAGGTTTCGGCATCATTGTTAAATTTCAAACTCCTGCTGCTTCCGGATATAGGTTCCGCTTTTCCCTCCTGATTTTTCCATGAGGTGGATATCTGAAATCCGCATGCCGCGATCCTGTGATTTACACATGTCATAGATGGTGAGCGCAGCAACCGATACGGCGGTGAGCGCTTCCATCTCGACACCGGTTTGGCCGAAAAGCCGGACACCGGCTTCAATTCGAATCTTTCCCTGCTCCGGGTCCGGGAAAAAGTCGACATGGATATGGGTGATGTTCAGCGGATGGCACATGGGGATCAGTTCGCTGGTTTTTTTGGCCGCCATGATTCCGGCGATGCGGGCGGTCTCTAAAACATTTCCTTTTTTGATGCGATGGTCGAGAATCAGGTTTAGCGTCTCCGGGTTCATGGAGATGGTCCCACCGGCCTTGCTTTCCCGCAGGGTCGGAGCTTTTTCAGTGACATCTACCATACGTACCCGTCCCTCAGAGTCGATATGGGAAAATGAATTCATCCCAAACTCCTTTTTCAATCGATTTTTATGTTATCCTCCTTGATGAGTTACATTCCCGGGGAGATGCGTTCGGCTTTGATCAAATCCTCCGGTGTGTTGATGTTAAAGAAGGAGACCAGATCCGGATCGATTTCCAGCAGCCGCTTTTCCGGGATATACTTAACATGACGCTTGCGGAAGACCCGAAGGGTTTTATGTTTTTCCGATAAAACGGCCTGTTCGACAGCCGGAAGAGATGCTTTTGAATAGACGGCGTTGAGAGGTTCCATTCCCAGGTGTGTTTGAGGAATAATCGCATCGAATCCTTCTTCGATTTCATTTAAAATGGCCCGGAGCATCTCCTTTTTAAGAAAGGGGGTGTCGCA
>JBFMEI010000063.1:0-9262 GCA_040753295.1 Thermodesulfobacteriota bacterium
AGGATCCGGATCGCATCACGGAAGGGGAGTTGTCAGAACCGTCGATTTGCCGGATGACCCGGGAATCCTTATCCCGGAAAATTAAACCAAAGCTGGTTCGGGTAGTCAATGCAACGGGTGTTGTCATCCATACAAATCTCGGCCGATCCCTCCTTGCCGATTCGGCAATCCGGAATCTCATACAGATCGGCTCCCGGTATTCAAATCTTGAATTCGATCTTTTCAATGGAGTCCGAGGGTCGAGGTATCGTGCAGTGGAGGATCTTTTATGTGAACTTTCCGGGGGCGAAGCCGCAATGGTTGTCAACAACAATGCCGGTGCGGTTCTGTTATGCATTGAAACCCTTGCCAGAGGGAAAAATGTAATCGTTTCACGGGGAGAACTCGTGGAAATCGGAGGGTCATTCCGCATTCCGGACGTAATGGCAAAAAGCGGCGCGTTTCTTAAAGAGGTGGGTACGACAAACCGAACCCATCTTTTTGATTATGAAAACGCAATTAACGATGATACCTCTCTGCTTCTCAAGGTGCATCGAAGCAACTTCAGTATCGTGGGCTTTACAGCCGGAGTTGATCTGAAAACCATGGTAGCCCTCGGAGAAAAGTATCATATTCCCGTGATGGAGGATCTCGGGAGCGGCACATTCATCGATTTTTCAAGGTATGGACTCATGAAGGAGCCGACCATTCGCGAATCGGTCTCCTCCGGCGCGGATCTGGTGACATTCAGTTCGGACAAGCTTCTGGGAGGACCTCAGTCGGGAATCATCGTCGGGAAGAAAGCGATCCTTGACAACATCAAGAAAAACCCTCTCACAAGGGCCCTGCGCATAGACAAGTTGACTCTGGCGGCGTTGGAAAGCACTTTGGCATTATACCGGAATGAGGAGGAAGCTGTCGCCGTCATTCCGACCCTCAGGATGCTGACAACCCCGTTTGATCAGATTCGGAAAAAAGCAAGACGCTTATTTAAAATGCTGATGGGGCTCAATAACCCCCGTCTCTCTGTCGTGATCCTGAATAAGGACTCACGGGTCGGCGGAGGTGCATTTCCCCTGTTGTCCCTTCCCAGCCAGTCAATTGGAATCCAGGTCTCCGGGATGTCGGCAAATGCCGTAGATGCATTCATGAGGGAATTTACCACTCCCATTATTGGAAGAATCGAAGATGATTTATTCATGTTGGATCTGAGAACCATCCAGGACGATGAACCGGCCGTCATCCGGGCCGGCATTCTCGCAATGCTCGGCGGGGGGTGAACATGGAGATAACCGAGGAAGGTCACTTTTCCGAAAACGGGAATGTTAAAGATTTTTTTCTTTCAAAAAGAGCAGGGAGCACCCGCGAACACAAGGTCGATACCGAACTCAATTTGATGAAAGAGCCTCTCAAATTCCACTTTTCCCATGCGCTGACCGATACTCCTTTTATCGAGGGTGCGTTATCCCGGCTTGAGGACGCAACCCGGTTCGGCGTTATAATGATCCGTTTCGATCCGATCGATGAAAACAACCATCCCCGGAAAGATCAGGAGCCGCTGATCATGAATATTGCAACCATTCTCGAAGAACTTTGCAGGGAGAATTTTTCAGGATGGGGATTGATCGAGCCGGATATGATCGGGTGCTACATTAAAAATAAAACCGATAAGGAATGTCTCGAAGCCGGGTCGCGGATTCAGGCGCAGTTGTCGGAGTCCCGGAAGGAGACGGTATCCATCGGAGTTGCACAATTCCCAACTCTTAATTTCAGCAGAAATCAGATTTTCGAAAACGCCCGAAAGGCCATTCATCATGCCGGATTTTTCGGTCCCAACAGCAGGGTTCGCTTTGATGCCGTTAGCCTGAATATCAGCGGGGATATGCGGTACCAGGAAGGGGACATCCCCGGAGCCATCCGGGAATTTCAGGCAGCCCTGATGCTCGATCCGTCCAATGTCAATCTGCATAACAGCCTCGGAGTCTGCTATGCCGGATCAGGGGAGCATGATCGGGCGAAAGAATGCTTTGATGCCGCAAAATGGATCGACCCCGATGAAGCGATGCCCATTTATAATCTGGGCTTGCTGAACCTGATCGCCGGAAACAGAAAAGAGGCGCTTGCTCTGTTTCTTGAGAGTGAAGCCGTGGAAAAAGGGATCTATGAAGTGGTTTTCCAAATCGGGAGACTTTACTTTGAGGAGAATGACCTGACCCGGGCAAAGAATTATTTCGAGGAAGCAGCAGCGCTTCGCCCCTCGTCAGGACCGGCATACCGGTATCTGGGTGAATGCTGTGAAATGATGAACCTGAGGAATGAAGCGGTTTCGGCGTACAAAAAGGCCGTCAAACTGAACCCGAATGACGCACCTTCCCTTTCTGCACTGGGATATCTTTTTCATACCATGGGAGAGAATCCGGAAATTGCCGTCACTTTCTGTCGTCAGAGTGTTCAACTTTCCCCGGATAAAGGCCTCTTCAGATATCGTCTGGGAGAAATCTATTTTCGACAGAATAGATGGAAAGAGGCAAGAGAAGAGCTGACCGCTGCGATTCGCCTCGGGCATGAAGGGGAGACCCTATTGAAGGAGATTGATATCGGGAATGAAAGTCCGGAGAGATGCTGAAAAATATTGAAACCTATGTCATGGATATTCTCAATGAAAGCATCCAGGTCAAACAGGAAGCGATCCGGAAGAATCTGGGAATCATCATTGAAGGGGCTGAGACGCTTGCAGCCTGTCTGGAAGCCGGACATAAGATCCTCCTTTTCGGAAACGGGGGAAGCGCTGCCGATGCCCAGCACATTGCAGCGGAATTTGTAAACCGCTTCCAAATCGAGAGACCCCCCCTTGCTGCCCTTGCCTTGACGACAGACACTTCCATCCTGACCAGCATCGGAAATGATTATGATTTTGTTGAGATTTTTTCCAAACAGATAAAAGCGCTGGGCAAAAAAGATGATATTGCCTGGGGAATCAGCACCAGCGGCAATTCAAAAAATGTTATTAAAGGGATCGAAGCGGCGAAAGAGATAGGGATCTTCACCATGGGAATGACCGGAAGAGGGGGAAGGCTTGCCGAATGTGGGGACCTGGTCATCCGCGTCGAATCGGATACCACTGCAAGAATTCAGGAGACCCATATCATTGTTGCTCACATTTTATGCGATCTGGTGGACCAGATTCTTTTCCCTTAACACAGATGCCGGCTGGAGTGATTGAAACCTCAATTTAGATAAAATCTCAATTCGGTGAAACGCTCATTTTAAGTGAAACCTAAATTGAGCGATTGTTGAGTTTGCTGAAGATGCAAGGAAGAGGGTGCTGGGCAATACTGGAGTATGCCCAGTGCCCGATGACGCAGCAGGTTCGGCAAAATCGGCAATCCCAAAGGGTTTAAATAATGACATTCTTAAAAAAAATCGTGATGCCTGTCGGGTATGTCCGAAAATACTCTTTATTTGTGATATCCATACGAATTTATTATTTTTAATCCCCTTGTCATTATTTAAAACGCTCATTTTAGGTGAAAGGAAAGAGGGATATCTTGGTAAAACGCTTCAAGCCGCTGAGATTCGAAAAACTCACGACCTCTCCTCTGAATGAGAGATTGAGTAAAGTCAGTATAAAAGAATTCTCCCGTCCATGGACCAGAGGGGCGACGCTGAAGGATTTTCTGGAAAGGCTTCCTGAAATTCTTGCCGGAGAAGAGATCCGTGAAGTCATTTCAGCGGTTGCCCGTGCATATCTTAAAAACAAAATCGTTCTATTCGGCATGGGAGCTCATGTCATCAAGGTGGGATTGAGCCCACTGGTGGTTGACCTGATGGAACGTGGTGTTGTTTCAGCCGTGGCCATGAACGGCGCCGGAATCATCCATGATGCTGAGATTGCAATGGCCGGAAAAACATCCGAAGATGTCGGCTCAAATTTGGGAAAAGGGCGTTTCGGTATGTCCAGAGAAACGGTCGATTTTTTAAATAAAGCCATCCGAAAGGCTGAACGCAGGACATGCGGTCTTGGTCAGGCTGTGGGAGAGGCCATCATTGAAAATAAGTTGCCGTTTCAGCAGTTCAGCATCCTGGCAGCCGGAGTTCGTCTAAAAATCCCGGTAACGGTTCATGTCGCATTTGGAACAGATATTCTTCATATCCATCCGGGCTTTGACCCCCGGTCGACGGGAAAGGCGACGCATCTTGATTTCAGGCTTTTTGCCTCTGTTGTGGCTGCCCTTGAAGCAGGGGTCTATTTCAACGTGGGATCGGCAGTCATCCTCCCGGAGGTTTTTCTAAAAGCCCTGACATTGGTTCGGAATCTGGGACATACGGTCAGATCATTCACAACCGTGAATATGGATTTCATGAAACACTACCGCCCTCTGACCAATGTTGTAACCCGCCCCACAGTCGACGGGGGCAAGGGATATTCGCTGATCGGCCATCATGAACTCATGCTCCCCCTGATTGCCGCCGGCGTCATCGAAGCTATTGAACCCTCAATTTAGGTGAAATCCGATCTCCTTTCTTCAATAAAAAATCCTTGTCAATTCCGGAGAAAAGAATTCCATTTTCGATTCTGTTGAAATGATATGAAAATTTATGTCATGACCTGGAATATTTTTGATTCCGGCACCGCTTCGAATTATCCCTTAACCGGGCTCCCCCGGTTTTGTGCAAAGCGGGGGTTTGAAGGGATTGAGATTTCCGACCGCCAGCTCACTTCATGGAATCAGGATTCCATCAGGGCTTTTGGCGCGGAAAGTCAGCTTCAGGGGATGGGAATCATTCTGGATATCGGCTGTGATTTGACCTCGAATCATCTGAAATATTTCCAGGAGGAGAGGGATCATGTAAAACAGATGATCCGCATTGCCCAGGAGATTGGAGCTGAGGGTGTCCGGATCTGGCTTGGCGGGCAGAGCCTCAGTATCCAGAAATTATATTACCGAAAAATGCGAACGATCTTCCAGGACGGCACTTTTGAAAAGAAGAATTTCAAAAGGTCTCCGACTGTCGTATCGGTTATATTAAGAAGCAATCCGATATCCCGGTTGGTTCGATGGATGGGGCACCGGGTATCTTCACAGGTATTTTTTCTTGAAAAAAAAATTCAAAATGCGGTCTTGTCGCTCAAGGAGATCATGCGTTCGGTTGAAGGAGATGCTCTTTTTGTAGCCGTGGAGAATCATTGGGGAATCAGCAGTGATCCGGAAAACCTCCTTTCGGTTATTCATAGCGTCGGCTTCAGGAACCTGGGAACCTGTGTGGATTTTACCAATTTTCCAAAACGTGTAAATCGAGTGGACGGAATTCGATGCCTGGCTCCTTATGCCTTTATGGCTCATGCAAAACGGGACTTGTTTATAAAAGACTTCAACCGAAGGGATATTGACTTTCAGAATGCTTTGTCGGTATTAAAATCATCCGGTTTTGATGGAATTATTGCCGCAGAATACGATGGGCCGGGGAATGGACTTGATGAATGTCTTGAGATACGGAAAAAAATTCAAGAATTATGGGAAGGACGTGGCAGGGATGGAGCAGTTGGTTATCCCTCAATTTAGGTTATAATCAAATTGATTGCGTCAAGGAAATGATTATAATGATCGTTGGAATCAAGGATAAATTCCGATCTGATTATAGAAAATGATTATCTGAAAAAAATCCTGACAATACAACTATCATAAAGGAGTTTAATGATGCCGATTTATGAATATCAGTGTAAATCCTGTGAAAAGAGTTTCGAATATCTGGTTCTTGGAAAAAACGAACCGGATGCGTGTCCGGCATGTAAAAGCCGAAAAGTCAGCCGGTTGATGTCTGCCTGCGGATTTGTGAGCAAGAACACCGGGGGAACAACAGTCTCCAAATCCGCCGGCTCATCCTGCAGCGGATGTGCTTCCAGCAGCTGTGCAACCTGCCGATGAGTCTTTCCGATACTGTTACGATCGGATCGCGGGGAAGCAAATTGGCGTTGTGGCAGGCGGAATGGGTGAAATCCGCCCTTAAAAAGAATAATGCCGGGCTTTCGATCGATATCACAACCATAAAAACCACCGGAGATAAAATCCTGGATGTTCCTCTTTCACAGGTCGGCGGGAAAGGACTTTTTGTCAAGGAAATTGAAGAAGCACTTCTGGACGGTCGCATCGATCTTGCCGTACACAGCATGAAAGATATGCCCGCAGTGATTCCCGAAGGCTTGAAAATCGGTGCTGTCCCGGTCCGTGAAAACCCTCTGGATGTTCTGATTTCTAAGAAAAACCGATCCCTTTCCCAGCTCCGGAGAGGATCCCGTATCGGGACAAGCAGTTTGAGACGATCTGCCCAACTGCGGCATTTGAGACCGGACCTGGAGATTCTTCCGCTTAGGGGAAACATCGATACCCGGATTCGAAAGCTCGATACAGGAGATTTGGATGCGGTTATTCTGGCAGCCGCCGGGGTCAAACGGATGGGCCTGGAAGATCGGATTGTCGAATTTTTAAACGAGACTCATCTCCTTCCTGCAGTGGGGCAGGGAGCGCTTTGCATCGAAATCCGGGAAAAGGATCCCCGGATGGAAATATTGGCAGCAGGATTAAATGATTCTGAAACACAGATCGCAGTTGATGCGGAAAGGGCGTTTTTAATCCGGATGGAAGGAAGCTGCCAAATCCCCATCGCTGCATATGCGAAAATCAACGGCAAGCAGATTTTCCTTGAAGGATTGATTTCCGATCTTGAGGGTGAAAAAATCATCCGGGATCGTATTTCAGGGCCCTTTACCTCAAGCCGTCAGATCGGAATTGCCCTGGCCGAGAAGTTGCTGAACTCGGGAGGAAGAGAGATCCTCGGGAATATCTTTTCAAAAATAAAAAAAGGGGAATGATGGGTAAAGTCTATCTTGTCGGTGCAGGCCCTGGGGATCCGGGATTAATCACGGTGAGAGGATTGGAATGTATCCGCAAAGCCGAAACCCTCATTTATGATTATCTGGCGTCCCCTTCACTTCTGGATGCTGCCCCAGGCGGATGCGAACGGATCTATGTGGGGAAAAAAGGGGGAGATCATACCCTTCCTCAGAAAGAGATCAACGCCCTTATTCTTAAAAAAGCCAGGGAAGGAAAAATTGTAACCCGGCTGAAAGGAGGGGATCCTTTTATCTTCGGCCGGGGGGGGGAAGAAGCCGAAGTCTTGGCTGAGGCCGGAATCCCCTTTGAGATTGTTCCGGGAGTGAGCTCGGCTGTCGCTGCTCCAGCCTATGCCGGAATCCCCCTGACGCATCGTGAGTTCACCTCTACAGTCGGATTTGTCACCGGCCATGAGGATCCGACAAAGGACGAATCGAGTATCGACTGGAAAGCCCTTGCAAGAGGAATGGGGACCCTTGTCTTCCTGATGGGCGTTAAAAACCTGCCCAGAATTGTTTCCAAACTCATGGAGAACGGCCTTTCCGGAAAAACCCCCATCGCTCTGATTCAATGGGGGACAACGCCCGGACAGGTCACTGTTTCAGGAACCTTGGAGACCATTGAAGGGATCGCCAGGAAAAACCGAATCGGCGCACCGGCCATCATCTGCATCGGCGGGGTGGTATCTCTCCGGGAAAAGTTGAATTGGTTCGAATCCAAACCTCTTTTCGGAAAACGGATTCTTGTCACCCGGGCCAGAGAACAAGCCAGCGATCTGGTTCGAGCATTATCCGAATTGGGAGGTCAGTGCCTGGAAATTCCCACCATTCGTATCGCGCCACCTGAGGATAAGACTCTGCTTGAAGATGCCGTCGCTCGTCTGAATGAATATCACTGGATCATTTTCACAAGCGTCAACGGCGTCTCCGCGTTTTTCAATGAACTTTTTTTAAACGGAAAAGATGCCCGGGCACTTGGATCCATCAAGACGGCTGTCATTGGTCCGGCAACTCAAAAACGGCTTCTGGATTATGGAATCAAAAGCGACATCCTTCCGGAAAGCTACAGGGCTGAATCCATCATTGCCGCGTTTTCACATGAGAACATCAACGGAAAAAAAATACTCATTCCCCGGGCAAAAGAAGCCAGAATGATCCTCCCGGCAGAATTACAAAAATTGGGAGGAGCGGTTCATGAAGTCGCAGCATACCGCACCATATCTTCCGGAGAGACTCCGGAATTTCTTGTCAGACACCTTAAGGAAAAGAAGATTGATCTCATTACATTCACCAGTTCATCAACGGTTAAAAATTTTAAAGACCTTTTATCTCAAGCCGATCTTGACTCGCTGATCAAAAACGTCACCATTGCGAGCATCGGCCCCATCACCACGGAAACCGCGCAACGCCTGGGTTTTACGGTTCAAATTACAGCGGATACATTTACCATCCCCGGGCTGGTCGATGCGATTTGCCGCTATTATCGAAACAAGTGAACATGCACGTTTCCAATTTAAAGAGCGAACCAAAGAGGAGGCGGAGGTTTTTTGAATTTTTTAAAAAAAATTGGTTTCTCCTTGCGCTTCTGTCCGTCTGCACGGCGATCCTTGCCGATACCGGCGGAAGATTGGCGGATGCGGGAAACCGGTTCAAATCCATTCATGGAACCGATATCATTGTCTTCCTGATATTCCTGGCTTCCGGACTCGTTCTCAAGGCGGGAAAAATCCGTGAAGGGGTGGGGGATATCAAGGGGACCGTCATTTCTCTCTCCCTTATCTTCGTCGCTGCCCCACTGACGGCTTATGCGGGTGCTTTTCTCCCTATCGATTCGGAAATCAAAATCGGATTATTTTTAGTTGCCATTATGCCGTCGACCCTGTCGAGCGGAGTGGTTATGACCGGTGCCTCAGGCGGGAATATGGCACATGCGCTGTTAATTACCATTATCGCCAACGCCATGAGCATCTTCACCATTCCATTATCATTGGCGATCCTTTTAGGAGTAGGAGGGGAGGCCGGGACGGTTCCCATTCAAAAGGGGAAGATCATGCTGCAGATCGCTTTTCTGGTGTTGATGCCGCTCGTCATCGGTCTGATGCTTCGGCCCAAGCGGATTCATCTGGATCGTTTTTTCCAGCAAATCGTCCCTGTTGTCAACCAGTGCATGATTCTTGCCGTTGTATGGATGGCGCTCTCAGGAGCTAAAGAGGCGGTCGTCAACGGCGGGAACCAAACGGTGCAGGTCTTTCTGTTATCATTTATATTTCATGGTGTTCTGCTGGCATTTGCTTTTATTTCGGCATATCTTTTCAGGATCGGACCGGGGAGAAGAGAAAGCATCATCTTCATGGGAGGGCAGAAGACCCTCCCGCTTTCGGTTTTGCTTCA
>JBFMEI010000064.1:0-4336 GCA_040753295.1 Thermodesulfobacteriota bacterium
CCATGAGCGTCTCCCGAAAAGGCTCACGAAGCGAGCAAAATGTATTTTTGGAAATTGCCTGTCGGGGGTCAGGGGCCAGAATAAGAAGTTCGAAGTTCAAAATTAATAAGTTTGGGATTGAGAAGGCTTTGTAAGCGAGATTTGAACCTTGCGAACAAAATCTTCGAAATCGGAATTCATTCTTTCTCAGTGAAGTTTCGGATTTAAGATTTCGGATTTGACATAAGCGATGGCCAAAACGCTCAAGGACTTTGAAGTCTATCTGGTTCATGTGGATCTTGACCGGTGCGACGGGTGCAGGGATTGCATCATCCTCTGCCCCGCGGATGTCTTTGACTTTTCCATCAAAGCCTATCCGGTTAGACCTGAAAACTGTCTGGGCTGCCGCACCTGCGAAGGGGTCTGCAAGTCCAGGGCGGTGATTATTACGGAAATCTGAAGGGTGAAGATATGAACGATTCCATCCTGATCATCGGCGGAGGGATCGCCGGAATCAACTGCGCCCTCAATGCCTCAAGATACGGAACCAAGGTCTATCTTGTCGATGATACGCCGAGCATCGGCGGAATGATGGCCAGGCTCGACAAGACATTTCCCACCAACGACTGCTCCATCTGCATTGAAGCCCCTCAGATGTATGAAGTGGATAATCAGGAGAACATCGAAATCCTCACCAATACCGAATTGAAAAAAGTGAAGACAAAGCCGGGCGGATTTGAAGTGCGTCTGGTCAAGAAGCCCCTCTATGTGGATGAGGAGAAGTGCACCGGATGCCGGGCCTGTGTGGATGCCTGTCCGGTGAGTTTAGCCGATGAGATGGACGGGAAGATCGGAGGGAAGAGAAAGCTCATCTCCATGGCCTTCCCTCAGGCGGTCCCCAATCTGGTTTTTGTGGATTCCAGATGCCGGTCCGGAGAAATGCGTTCCGCCGGCGCCTGCATCGGCGGATGCGCGGTGGATTGCAGCCAGTGCCGGGAATGCCCCATCGCGCTTTGTGTCAAGGCGTGTGAAAAAGAAGGGAAAAAAGCGATTACCCTCTGGCAGGCTCCTAAACATATGACCCTGGAAGTCAAAAGTATTGTGGTGGCCACCGGGATTCGGGATGCCGCGCCTGCAGGGGATCTTCTCGGGTATGGCCTTTACGGGAATGTCATCACCGGGATGGAATTCGAACGCCTCATGAATGCCGGAGGACCCACCGCCGGTGAAATCATCCGGCCTTGGGACCGGAAGCATGCAAAGAAAATCGCCTGGATTCAGTGTGCCGGAAGAGGACTCGCCCAGGGGAAAGGGGTTCCCTACTGCTCAAAAATCTGCTGCATGATCGCCACCAAGCAGACCATTATCACCAAAGAGCATGATCCTTCTGTGAATGCCACGGTTTTCTATAACGACCTGAAGGCGTATGGAAAAGGATTCTGGGAGTTTTACCGGAAAGCCAAGGAGAACGGGGTGAACTATGTCCGGGGACGGCCATACCAGGTTCAGGAGGACCCTCAATCCCGAAACCTGATCATCCGGTACGAAGATCTTGAAACCGGAACCCTCAAGTTTGAGGAAGTGGAACTTCTGGTCTTATCCACCGGAGTGGTTCCCAACAACCGGAATGCACGGCTGGCAAAGGTTTTGGATATCGAGCTCGATCATCTCGGATTTTTCAAGGAAAAAGATCCGCTTTGCGCCCCGCTGGAAACAACGGTTGAGGGGATATACCTGTGCGGCGGTGCGACCGGGCCCATCGACATTGCCGAATCCGTGGTTCAGGCCTGTGCCGCCGGGATGAAGGCGGTGTCAAGGGGATGATGAAGAGTCACGAATCACGAATCATGAGACCAGATAGACCAAATAGACCAGACAGACCAGATAGACGAGACGTGGGGTATTTGAATGAATGATGAGATCCGGATCGGCGTGTTTGTCTGTGACTGCGGATCGAATATCGCCGGAGTCGTGAATGTTCCGGAAGTGGTGGAATACGCCAAAGGCCTGGAGCATGTGGTTCTTGCCGATGAAGGACGATGGTCGTGCAGCGTCGATTATTTGAGCAAGATGCAGGACCTGATCCGGGATCATGGACTAAACCGGGTCGTGATCGCTTCGTGCACGCCGCGGACCCATGAGCCCCTTTTCAAAAAGACCGTTAACCAGGCGGGGTTGAATCCTTATCTTCTCGAATTTGTGAGCATCCGCGAGCAGGTCTCCTGGGTGCACATGCGCGAAAAGGAAGTCGCTACCCAAAAAGCTAAAGACCTGGTCCGGATGGGAGTCGCCAAGGCCGCCCTGCTTGAAGAAGGGGATGAGATCCGGCTTCCGGTCAAAACCGATTCCCTCATCATCGGCGGAGGGATGGCCGGAATGACGGCGGCACTGAATATCGGGGATCAGGGATTTAACGCATTTCTGGTGGAAAAGTCCGCAGTCCTGGGGGGAATATTAAACGACCTGGAAACCGTTTCCCATGATCATCACGAAGCTTCAGCCAAAGAAGTTGCCGCACGCACGGCATCCCGGGTCCTTTCCCATCCGAAGATCCGGGTTTTTACAGAATCTGAGATCGAATCCGTGGAAGGATATATCGGCAATTATAAAGTTTCGGTGAAACACCGGGCTGCCGAAGCCAAAGAATCGCTCGATATCTCAACCATCGTTGTGGCTACAGGGATGAAGGAGATGGCGCCTGAAGGGCTTTTCGGATACGGAAAGGATCCCAGGGTGGTTACGCAGCGTGAGCTTGAGGGTTTGATCCGAAACTGGAAAGCGGATTCCGGTGATGTCCGGCTTCCAGAGTCAATCCAACCGATCCGGAATGCGGTCATAATCAACTGCGTCAATTCAAAAAACGAAAAGCGCGGATGCTGTTCCATCGGATGCCATATTTCAGTAAAAAACGCGGTTGCATTGAAACAGCTTGGAAAAGGAATAGACGTCCATATTCTGTATCGGGATCTTTCGCTGGTCAAGGAAGAGGGGATCTCCCTGGAAAAAGCCAAACGGCTGGGAGTTAAATTTTTACGCTTTCCGGATGACCGGTATCCGGAGGTGACATTTACAGGAGATCTCCTTGAAGTCGATCTTTTTGATCTTCTTATCGGAAAGGAGTTTCGCATCCCTGCGGATCTGGTGGTCTTGACCCCTGCCTTTGAAGGAGACAGGACGGTCGATCATCTCCGGGGGCAGCTTAAGGTATCCGCCAATTCGGACCGGTTTTTTCAGGAAGCCCATGTCAAGCTGGGTCCCCTTGAATTTCCAACAGACGGAATCGCCCTTGCCGGATGCGCCAAAGCCCCGATGATGCTCAAGGAGAGCATGGAAGCCGGAGCCGGGGCCGCCATGCGGGTTTCCATCCCCATGAAGCAGGGGCACATCGAGGCTGAAGGGATCGTGGCGGATATCGATCTTTCGGATTGCAATCAGTGCGGATTGTGCCACAAACGCTGCCCGTTTTCAGCCATCAAGGTGGATGGGGAGAAAAACCCCCATGTCATCAAAGCCCTCTGCAAAGGATGCGGCCTCTGTTCTGCGGATTGCCCCAAGGAATGCATCAGCATCGTGCACTATACCGACGACCAGGTCTATGCCCAGATCGACTCCGCGCTTATGGAAAATCCTGAGAATAAAATAGTCGGATTCGTATGCCACTGGTGCGCACTTGGAGGTGTGGATATGGCAGGGGTGAGCCGGCTTCAATATCCGGCCAATGCCCGGCTGATCCGGGTGATGTGCTCGGCAAGGGTATCCATGAAGATGATTCTTCGGGCATTTGACCGGAAGGCCGCCGGAGTTCTGGTGGCCGGCTGTGAATTTCCCACATGCCACTATATCACCGGAAATTATGCGGCAGAATCCCGGGTCAGGCGGACCAAGAAAAAGCTTGAAAAAGCAGGGGTTGATCCGGAGCGGCTCTGGAATGTCTGGTGCAGCGCGGCGGATGGTCCCAAGTTCGCAAGAACCATGAAGGACATGGTGAAGGATCTGAAGCTGGAAGGGAAGGGGGAAGGGAAAGCTCGAAGTTCAAAATTAGAAGTTCAAAGTTAAGGAACAGTGGCCAGTAGTCAGTTGCCAGTGGCCAGAGATCAGAGGTCAGAAAAGATGAATCACGAGTCATGAATCGTGAATTGAATGTTTGGAATATCCCCAAATCTGTCATTCCGATGAAAATCGGAATCCAGGTGTATTTGAAATTACTGGACCCCGGCTTTCGCCGGGGTGACGAATTTAGAGTTCAAGGTCTCATTAACGAGTCACGAGTCACGAACGGAAAAAATACTTTTGTGAGAAAGATTTGAGCCGAGCGAACAGAATCTTCGAAATATAATACCGGACAGGTTTCTTATTT
>JBFMEI010000064.1:4436-9257 GCA_040753295.1 Thermodesulfobacteriota bacterium
ACGAATTTAGAGTTCAAGGTCTCATTAACGAGTCACGAGTCACGAACGGAAAAAATACTTTTGTGAGAAAGATTTGAGCCGAGCGAACAGAATCTTCGAAATATAATACCGGACAGGTTTCTTATTTTTAAGGAGATAATTCAAGATGGCAAATCCCCTCCCGTTTATCGGGGAGTTCAACAACGTGGAGATGTTCCGGTACTGCGAGCAGTGCGGCCGATGCAGCTCTGCATGCCCCATCACCGGGAAGGAAGGATTCAATATCCGGAGACTTCTGAGGCATGTGGAGCTGGAACTCATCGATGCGATTGCCGGATCCAAAATGCCCTGGGATTGCGCGGTCTGTTTCCGGTGCGAAGATGCCTGTCCGAATGGAATCAAGATCGTCGATATCACCCGGACCCTGAGAGCCCTGGGGCCGGCGGAATCGATTCCTTCCACTCCGCCTTGCGTGAACGCATGTCCGGCAGGAATCGATGTTCCCGGCTATTTACGGTTGATCGGAGAAGGGAAAATGGAAGAAGCCTGTGAATTGATCATGGAGCAGGCTCCTTTTCCGGGAATTTTAGGCAGGATCTGCCCTCATCCGTGCGAGAAGACATGCAAGAGGGGCGAAGTGAACGAGCCGATCGCCATCTGCGCGGCAAAGCGGTATGCGGAAGATCATGCCGCGGGTCTTTTTGAAAAAATCCTTTCCGTTCCCAAAGAGACGGGGAAGAGAGTGGCGGTGATCGGATCAGGACCTGCCGGTCTGAGCGCCGGGTTTTACTTAAGAAAAAAGGGGCATCAGGTCTCTGTTTTTGAAGCAAGGGAAAAACCCGGAGGGATGATGCGGTATGGAATCCCCAGGTACCGGCTTCCGGAAGCGGTTCTCGATCGGGAGATCAACCGGATCATGAGGATGGGGATCGTGCTCCAGACCGGACAGAAGCTTGGAGTTGACTTTGAAATCGAAGCGCTCAAGGAAAAGGGATTTGATGCGGTCTTTGTTGCAGTGGGCGCTCAGCTTTCCAGAAGACTCAACATCGAGGGGGTTGAACTTGCAAATCTATTCTGGGGAGTCGAATTTCTGGGTCTGGTCTCCCGGGGAGAAGCCCCTGAAATTAAAGAGCGCATTCTGGTGGTGGGCGGCGGAAGCGTGGCTTTGGATGTGGCCCTTACCGTTCTTCGTCTGGGAGGAAAACAGGTCATGCTGGCGTGCCTTGAGAGCAGAGATGAGATGCCGGCAAACCCCTGGGAGATCGAGACGGCATTGGAAGAAGGGGTGGAGATGCTCTATTCCTGGGGGCCGTCCAAAATAATCGGAAGTCACGGGAGCGTTTCCGGAATTGAACTGGTTCGATGCACGTCGGTCTTTGATGAGAACGGAAACTTTTGCCCGTTTTTCGATGAGACAAAAAAAAGAATCGAAGTCGACCAGGTGATTCTGGCCATCGGGCAGGCGAGCGAAACCGCATTCTGCGATGACTTTTGTTTTCTGGAAGATGAGGGAAAGCTCCCGGTCAACAACGGGCTGATTCTCATTGACCGAAAGAGTCAGGAAACGCCTCTTAGAGGGGTCTTTGCCGGCGGGGATGCCGCCAACGGGCCTGCAACCGTCATTGAAGCGATTGCTGCCGGGAGAAGAGCGGCATGCTCCATCGATCGATTTCTGGGAGGAGACGGCAGATTTGTATTTGATGCGGATCAAAAAAGCATCCGGAATGACTCAAATTCAGGAGCCCTCGATAAGAAGCGAAAATTCGGATTTGCGGAACTCAGGCGGGAAGTTCCGCCGGTTCTGCCGGTATCTGAGAGAAAGATGACCTTTACCGAAGTGGACCAGTCCTTTTCAGATGAACAGGTGAAGCGGGAAGTCGATCGCTGTCTTCAGTGCGATCTTGAGGCCCGCATGATTAAAAATCAGATGTCGTGAAAGGTGATGTCGGTTTCTCCGGCCGGAAGTGGAACGACAAAGACCGGTTTCCGGATCCTTCCCAGTACCTGACGGGCCATGCTTCCCAGATACGTGTGATGCCAGGTTTCCTTCCCGTGTGTTCCCATGACGATGATATCGCAGCCGAATTCGTCTGATTTCCGGATGATGATTTCTGCGGGATGACCTTCGCAGACCTCGATGCTCCGGATCCGCTTCATCAGCTCCGGTTCATCCTGAAGTTCATTTTGAGAAAAGAGCTTTAATCGTTTTTCAATCCGTTCTTTGGCATGGGCGATCTTTTCTTCAAGGATCTCTTTCTGCTGATCTTCGGGTAAATAGGTCGAAAGCATGATGCGGACATGGGATGGGAGTTTTTCCATGACATGAAGCACCACGATTTCCGCATCATCTTTTTTGGCGCAATTGACGGCATACCGGAAGGCATATGCCGAGTTGGGGGAAAGGTCCGTGGCATAGAGGATGGTGCGGATTCTAAGTCTCATGGGAAAATCCTTTTTCTACGATTTTGTTGCGTAAAATGTAGGAAATATATATCATGGGATTAAAAGAAAACTTCTGGAGGAGAATGCTCATGAAAACGCGAGGGGGCTTTCCACCGGTCGGTATTTGCGGACTTTTTTTCATTTGGTTTTTTATAGCGATGCTTGCAAATGCTCCGGTATCTGCTTCAGACGGATCGAATCCATTTGTATCCGATTCGGATAAGAAGGTCAAATTCAATGATGAAAGACAGGTGGACCTGGAATCGGAATCGGATTTTTTTTCAATGTTCTGCTGGGGGCAGACCGGATTCGGACCTTTAAGTCTCCCTTCCCAATCTCCCTTTCAATCCCTGAGAATGGGATTGATTCCGACAACACCGTCCACGTTATCAAGAAACCAGTGGGACCTCCGTGTTCACGCCAACCTGGCGAATGTTTGGGCCAATGAACCGAAACGGTATATCATCGACTATGAGAGCCTGGATGCGCATCTATCCTTGGCTTATGGTCTCACCGGCTCGATGGAACTGGAACTTGGCTATCAGGATCGAAGTGTTTTGGGAGGGGTTCTTGACGGCTTTATCAGTGATTTCCATGAAGCCTTTGGAATCGAACAGGACGGCCGCGATCAGGCTCCGAATGGAGAGGTGCGGATCCTCATTAAAGACAAGAACGGGAATACACTCCTCTCGTATGAGGACCGGTCCGGGAATTATTCCCGCGGAGTTTCCATGACGTTCAAACACCGTCTGACCTGCGGCGGGAAATTTTTTCCCGCTGTTTCATACGCCCTGTCGACCCGGTGGGAGATCGAAGACGCCGGGATCGTGGATCGCGACATCCCGGTCGATTTTGGAGCATCCCTCTCGGTCGCCAAGCGGTTTTCATCCGTCTATGCCTATCTTTCCGGCGGATATTTCTGGTATGGCGGAAAACGGATTCAGAAGGTCGATCTCAAGGAGACCCAGTTGTCCGGAGTGGGAGCCCTGGAGTGGCGGTATCAGGAGGATCAGGCCTTGATTCTCCAATGCATGGTATCCGAAGGCCAGGCGAAAAACCTGGGGCCGTTTTCAGATCCGTCTTATGAGCTGACCTTGGGCTGGAAATATGCCATGGGATTGAGCACCCTTCTGGAAATCGGTCTGATAGAAAACATCATTATCTGGGATAACAGTCCGGATTTCGGCGTGCATGTGGGGGTTACCCACCGCTTTTAGCGAAAAATCGAAATTTTCAGGCGTAGGTTTCTGAAAATTCGAGTTTCAGGGATTCGATCAAGGCTTTTACGGAGATAATCTCCCTCACCCGATAGGCATTGGCTCCGGCAAAGACAAATCCGTTTTTCAATTTTCCTTTTTTGGCAGCAGCCAGAGCCAGGGCGATGCAGTAAGGGCTTTCCTGCTGACGGCAGGTTTTTACGCATTTATACGGACATACAAAAGGCTTTTTATTCCCGTTTCTGACTTCCTCGATAAACTGATTCCGGACAGCCCGCCCGGGCATCCCCACAGGGCTTTGAATAATGGTAAGATCCTCTTCTTTTGCGGCAAGAAATGCCTCTTTGAATTGAAGGGCGGCATCACATTCAATGGTGGCGACAAACCGGGTGCCCATCTGGACTCCGGATGCTCCGAGATCCAGAAAAGCACGGATATCTTTTCCGGTATAGATCCCTCCTGCGGCAATCACCGGAATCGCAGCCCCTCTTTCCGATGCAATGGGGGTTACGGTTGAAACCACTTCTTTGACCAGTTTTTCCAGGGTAAAATCCGGATCATTGATTTCACCTTCCTTGAATCCCAGATGGCCGCCGGCTTTGGGTCCTTCCACCACGAATGCATCCGGGAGGTAATTGTATTTTGCAAGCCATTTCTTGCAGATAATCGCTGCAGCGCGGGCTGAAGAGATGATGGGGACGAGTTTGGTTTTTGCCCCTTTGGTCAGAAACTCAGGGAGGTTCATGGGAAGCCCGGCGCCGGAAAAAATAACATCAACCGCTTCCTGGACGGCCGCTTTAACAAGATCCGTAAATTGCGTCAGGGCGACCATGATATTCACGCCGATGATCCCGTCGGTTAATTTTCTAGCTTTTTGGATTTCCCGCTTCAGCGCCCGGATATTGGCTTCAACAGCATTGGTGGAGACATCCGGTTCATCGATGCCGATCATGGCGGCTGCAATGACGCCGATCCCCCCTTCGTTGGCAACGGCAGAGGCAAGTCCGGAGAGTGAAATCCCGACACCCATCCCTCCCTGGATAATGGGGATGCGGCTGACCAGATCCTTGATTTTAAGAGCGGGTAATTTCAAATTTGTTTTCCTGATCTATAAATATTCTTTATCATAAAAATTTCGGTCTCGCTTTTTACCACCTGTCATCTATCGTGTCAAACCATAATT
>JBFMEI010000065.1:0-9178 GCA_040753295.1 Thermodesulfobacteriota bacterium
GATCGGCGAACTGGTGGCAGAATCGACCCAAATATGTCGTCAGTCTTCTCAAATCCTATTTTGGAGATAAAGCGACACCGGAAAACGAATTCGGCTATCCGTGGCTACCCAAGCTCGATGACGGCAAAGCTTACTCATGGCTGGATCTTTTCGATGCCATGTATCAGGGAAAGATCAAGGGCTTTTTCGCCTGGGGGCAGAATCCGGCGTGTTCCGGGGCCAATGCCAACAAGACCAGAAAAGCGTTGACCAAGCTCGATTGGATGGTGAACGTCAACCTCTTTGACAATGAAACCGGCTCTTTCTGGAAGGGACCTGGAATGAAGCCGGCCGAAATCAAGACCGAAGTCTTCATGCTTCCGGCATGCGTATCCGTGGAAAAAGAGGGAAGCATCACCAACAGCGGCCGATGGATGCAGTGGCGGTATGAAGGGCCGAAACCCCTCGGCGCCAGCCGTCCGGACGGTGACATCATTATGGAGCTGGGGATGAAGCTGAAGGCGCTTTATACCAAGGGCGGAGCCTTTCCCGAACCGATCGTCAATCTCAAATGGGACTATTTAACCGACGGGAAGTATGATCCCCACAAGGTGGCCAAGGAGGTCAACGGATACTGGGTTAAAGATAAAACCATCGGAGACGTGACGTATAAAGCCGGCTCTCTGGTGGCACCCGGGTTTGCCCTGCTTCAGGCTGATGGATCCACCTCCTGCGGAAACTGGATCTACTGCGGCAGCTATACGGATAAAGGAAATATGGCTGCCCGGAGAAGCCAGGAAGACGCTCCCAACAAGATCGGCCTCTATCCGTCTTTTGCCTGGGCATGGCCTGTCAACCGCCGCATCATTTACAACCGGGCCTCCTGCGATCCCAAAGGCCACCCCTATAACGAAAAACGCTGGGTGGTCAAATGGGATGCGGAAGGGAAAAAATGGGTCGGGGATGTTCCTGACGGGCCCTGGCCTCCCTTGCAGAATCCGGATGGAACCGAACGTGCAGACGGCCGATACGCATTCATCATGACCCGGGAAGGATTTGCACAGATTTACGGTCCCGGGTTAAATGACGGACCCTTCCCCGAGCATTATGAACCATTGGAATGCCCGGTGGAAAAGAACATGATGAACAACCAGCGGATGAATCCTGTCTCTCCGGTTTTCGGCGGCGATGCCGATAAGTTTGCCACCTGTGATCCTAAATATCCTTTTGTGGCAACCACATACCGGGTTTCCGAGCACTGGCAGACCGGGTTGATGACCCGGCCGCTTCCATACCTGATGGAACTTCAACCCCAGATGTTTGTTGAAATGAGCGAAGAATTGGCAAAATTGAGAAAGATTAAAAACGGAGAACGGGTCATGGTTTCATCCGCCCGCGGTAAACTTCAGGCGACCGCCGTTGTCACTCCCCGATTCAAACCGTTTAAAATCGGAGATACCGTCGTTCATGAAGTGGGGATGCCGTACCATTATGGGTGGCGATGGCCGAATACCGGTAAGGAGGAGAGCGCGAATCTGCTTACTCCTTCAACCGGAGATGCAAATACCCGGATTCCCGAAACCAAGGCCTTTATGGTCAATGTGACCAAACTCTAGGAAGGAGGTGATCTGAATGAGCAAGTCATTTTTGGTAGATACAACAGTATGTACGGCCTGCCGGGCGTGCCAGGTTGCCTGTAAAGAATGGCATGATCTGCCGGCAGATCCGACCGTCAACCGCGGTTCTTTTCAAAACCCGAAAGATCTCTCCTTCACCACATATAAAGTGGTTCGGATGAGTGAAAAGGCCGTTGACGGCAAGCTGAATTGGCTCTTCTTTCCGGAACAGTGCCGGCATTGTCTGGAGCCTCCCTGCCGGGATACCGCAGGAGATGAAAGCGCCATCTTCAGTGATTCGGCAACCGGAGCCGTCATTTATACGGCGAAAACCAAGGGATTAAAAGTTAAAGAAATCACCGAGTCCTGCCCGTATAACATTCCGAGGGCCAGAAAAGATGGAACCATGGCGAAGTGCGACATGTGCCTTGACCGGGTTCAAAACGGTCTCCTGCCGGCATGTGTGAAGACCTGCCCCACCGGTGCCATGAGCTTCGGCGAGAGGGAGGAGATCCTCGGACTTGCCAAAAAACGCCTTGAGGAGGTGAAAGCAAAGTTTCCCAAGGCATCGCTTCTGGATCCCGGTGACGTGAGGGTGATTTATCTTGTGGCATATGAACCCAAGCTCTATCATTCATTTGCCGTTGCTTCGGCAGAAAACTCCGGAATGACACGACAGGTGGCGCTGAGAAAAATGACCGGGCCTTTGTCCCGTTTCATTCAGGCGCTGTAATCCGGACAACGCGTTAATCCATGAAGTCAAGAGGGGGAGAAATCCGTTTCTCCCCCTCTTTTATCGGGCTCCAGTGGAGTGAATAATCCATCCGGACTTCATCTGTCTGCTTTGGAGGGGAAATGGTATCCGAATCGGCAATCACCCTCGATCAATTGAAAGCCGCCGTTGCTGGTGTTAAAAAAAGCAGGCCGGCGTATAAAGCCATTCTATCTTTTTATGGTAAAATATTTTTAGCCCAGGAAAGCAGCAAGAAAAAGCTTCCGCCGGTCTCGATTTCAGTAACCCCGGAAATGGCCTCAATTAAACATAGAGAGGGATTTCCGTTGATATCCCTCTCTGAATTCGTCATTGACAACAAAGCTGCGGAAAAGCTTTTTATAAGGATTTTGAAATTTGGAGAAAAGACCAGAGGACCCTGGGCTGACTTTTCATCACTGATGACCGGTGCCATGAAGCGATCCGAAATTGTCTTTACAGAATTCATCAAGAAGTATCTCGATCAAGAGGATGCGTTTTTTAACCGTATCGCCGAAGAGCAGGGAGCGGATTCTCAAATGCTTGGAATGACGGTTTACCAGAGCATCCGGCCGTCCCTTGAGCATTGCGCCGCCCGGTTATCGACGTGGATACTCCCGGATTCATCATGGGAAAGGGGATATTGTCCGATCTGTGGAAGCCAGGCAGGGATATCTGTCTTTGCAGAAGAAGGGAGGCGGTTTTTCTGTTGTCATTTCTGCTATCACCGATGGTCGACCCGGAGAATCTTCTGCCCGTATTGCGGAAATCGGGACGGAGATCATCTTCATTATCTTTACTCTGAAGAAGAAAAAGGATATCGGATCGACACGTGTGAGCAGTGCAAGAAGTATATCAAAACCGTGGATATCCGGGAATTGGACCATGACTTCTATCCTCCCCTTGAACAGATATCCACCCTTCACCTCGACGTAAAAGCCCATGAAATGGGATATCAAAGCCCGATCATGGAAAAAGCGCTTCAGGGTCGCCGGTTCTTCCAGTCCTCCGAGCTTTAAGCTTCATCGTTTCCCCAATTCAATTCTGATATTTCGCATTAAATTCATTTTATTATAGGTAAATTGAGCGCGTTATGAAAAATTATATATACATATAAAATACCTTTAATGATAATACCTGAAATTGGCGAATCCCCGGTTATTTATTATTCGGCTTATCCGGAAAAAAAGCTTTACAAACGCCGGACAATATGGAAAGAAAGCAGACGTGTATTTTTTTACGGGCGACCGAACATATTCATTTCGTTAAAATAAACGGCAATGGCGGGCGGTAAAGGGTTTTCACACGCCCACAACCTGAAAAGTCAAAAGAGGATTTCCATGAGAGGTTCTCTTTGGTATCCGGCGGGCTTCGACAGAACCTCCCTCTTTCATTCCTCCCTGTTTTATTTAAAATACATATGTATTTATCGATATTTTTAACTTCAAAACTGAGGTGTGGTGGCGGTATATCCGAATGGAAGTCATCGCCGGGAAGGTTCGTTTAAATCTAAAGTGCATCAAGGAGGTGCCAATGGAAAAAGAACGAAGCGCGTTTTTTGAACGGTTGAAACAGAAAGGGGTTTCGAGAAGGGATTTCATGAGGTATTGCACATACCTCACTGCCACCATGGGGCTTTCTTCTTCATTTGTCCCGAGAGTGGCGGATGTTTTTGCAGCTCCGAAAGTCCGTCCGCCGGTGATATGGCTTCATTTCGCCGAGTGCACCGGCTGCTCGGAAGCGGTGTTGCGGTCCCAGTACCCTTATATCGACGACCTGGTTCTTGAAGTTCTCTCTCTTGAATACCACGAGACGGTCATGGCTGCTGCAGGACAGCAGGCCGAAGATCAGCTTCACGCCAGCATGAAGAAGTATGAAGGAAAATATCTCTGCGTGATTGAAGGGGCGGTTGGAACCAAGTTCAACGGCGGGTATGGAAAAATCGCCGGAAGAACCTTTTTAGAAATCGCCAAGGAAGTGAGTTCCAAGGCGGCGGCGGTGGTCTGCATCGGAACCTGTTCCACCTTCGGCGGGATTCAGGCCGCAAAACCGAATCCCGGCGGATATAAAGGGATTGGAGAAGCCCTTGGTATTAAAACGGTCAATATTTCCGGATGCCCGCCCAATCCGGTCAATTTTGTCGGAACCGTGGTGAATTATCTCCTTCTGGGGAAGCTTCCTGAACTCGACGCCCTGGGCCGTCCTCTCTTTGCCTATGCCAAAACAATCCATGATCAATGCCCGAGAAGATCACATTTTGAAAACAACGAATTCGTTACCGAGTTCGGCTCAAAAGAGGCTGCCATGGGGTATTGTCTGTATAAGGTGGGATGCCGGGGTCCGGAAACGTATAACAACTGCCCCACTGCAAAATTCAATGACGGCACCAGCTTTCCCATTGAAGCCGGGCATCCGTGCATCGGATGCAGTGAACCGAATTTCTGGGATAAAATGACTCCCTTTTATCAGGAGCTCTAGGCGTATCAACGAATGATCTGTGTAATTGAAAATCCCTTTTAGAATGAAGGAGGAGAATACATGGGTAATCGAATCACCATCGATCCAATTACGAGAATCGAGGGCCACTTGCGTATTGAAGTGGAAGTCGAAGGCGGAAAGGTCAAAAACGCCTGGAGCAGCGGACAAATGTTCCGGGGGATTGAACTGATTTTGCAGGGACGCGATCCCCGGGATGCCCATCATTTTGTGCAGCGCTCGTGCGGGGTCTGAACGCTGACTCATGCACTGGCCTCGGTGAGGGCAGTTGAAAATGCGGTAAAAGTCAATATTCCTGAAAATGCAAGAATCATCAGAAATCTGCTGCACGGCGCTCAATTTCAGCATGATCATATCGTCCATTTTTATCATCTCCACGCGCTTGACTGGGTAGATGTCGTGAGCGCACTCACGGCAGATGCCAAAAAGACGGCAGACCTTGCCGATGCGGTCAGCAATGCTCCGGTGGGAGGAGCAAAATACTTCAAGTCGGTTAAAGACCGCCTGAAAACATTTGTGGACAGCGGGCAACTCGGCCCGTTTTCAAACGCATACTGGGGGCATCCGGCATATAAACTCCCTCCGGAAGCCAATCTTATGGCCGCGGCTCACTACGTCGAAGCCCTGCGAATCCAGGCGCGGGCCGCCAGGATGCATGCCATTTTTGGAGCTAAGAACCCGCACCTGCAATCTCGGGTAGTGGGGGGTGTGACCTGTGTAGCGGATTTGACGCCGGATCGAATCGCCGAATTCATCTATCTCTGGAAGGAAGTTCAGGCATTCATTAAAAACGTCTATATTCCGGATCTTATCGCCGTGGCGTCCTTTTATAAAGACTGGGGTGCCATCGGCGGGACGACCAACTTCCATGCCTGGGGTGAATTTCCCCTCAATGACAAAGAGCCCGAGAGCCTCTTCATGCCCAGGGGATTTATTAAAAAGCGGGATCTGGCAGGAGTCAAAGTGGCCAGGCAGGAATCCGTGACCGAGGATGTCAAACGGGCCTGGTATACCGACGGAGCTCCCAAGCATCCGTATCAGGGAGAAACCAAACCCCTTCAGGAAAACCCTGCATACAAGCCCGATAACGGGAAATACACCTGGTTCAAAGCCCCGAGGTATGAAAATGAAGCCTGTGAAGTGGGCCCCCTGGCTCGTGTCCTTGTCGCGTATGCCAAGGGAAAGAAAGAGATCACTTCCGTGGTGGACAGTACGTGTAAAACTCTTGGAATTCCGGTGACAGCCCTTTTCTCCACCCTCGGCAGAACCGCAGCCAGAGGGCTTGAGACGCTGGTGATCGGAGAGGCCATGGAAGGATGGATCAATCAGTTGGTTGAAAATATCAAAAAAGGGAACACCAAAACCTATCAGGCCTGGGATTGGCCGGCAGGCGAGGCCATGGGCGTGGGGCTGAACGATGTCCCCAGGGGTTCCCTCGGCCATTGGATCCGTATTGAGGATAAAAAGATCAAGAATTATCAGTATGTGGTTCCTTCAACCTGGAATCTGGGTCCAAGATGTTCCGGAAACAAGATGGGGCCTGTTGAAGAAGCCCTGATCGGTACACCGGTTGCGGATCCCAAACAGCCTCTGGAAGTTCTCAGAACCGTCCATTCCTTTGATCCCTGCATTGCCTGCGGGGTTCATGTGATCGATCCCGAGTCGAATCAGGTCTACAAGTTCAAGGTTCTTTAGCTCTTTTTAATTTTTCCGGCCTCGCTCGGGTGAGGCCGGAAAAATTTCCTGTCCCGTCTTTTATCCTTCTCAATTCGCGCGATATGGATTTGACACATAATCGGCTTTTGAGTATTTAATCCGGACGACTCGGATTCGTATCCGGTTCCAGAATACGGTCTTTGTTATTCCTAAATTGAACGATTGTTGAGTTAACCGAAGATGCAAGGCATTTAAGGAGAAAGCTTCCATGTTCAGACAATTGCTTCAGCGCCGCTTTTACCGGAAGATCATGGAATTCATCGTATTTCATCCCAAAACGATTCTCCTGCTGGTCCTGGTCTTGAGTCTGGCAATCGCGTGGCAGCTCCCCAGACTTTCCATTCGGACCTCCATTTACGATCTTGTCGTGGAGGACCTCCCTGAAACAAAAAAATACGAAGGATTTCGGAAACTCTTCGGTTCGGATGAAATCATTCGAGTGGTCATCAAAGGAAAACGGGTGCTGGAACCGGCCGCGTTTCAGAAAGTTGCACAGCTTGCCGAAGATCTCTCCAGGATCAAGGGAGTTCGACGAATCATCAGCCTTCCCGGTGTCAAGGATGCCGTGGATATCAACCGGGAATGGGATCTGGACAAATTTGCTAAAATCCTCTCTCCCATAGAGCTTTTTCAAAATAATCTGATCTCTTCAGACGGTTCCACCACCGCCGTCACTCTCGTCCTGACTGACGATGCGGACAAGGGGTCGGTAATCCAGGCCGTCGATCAAATCATTTCAAAAACACCCAAAGATCTCTCTCTCTATCAGATCGGAATGCCTCTGGTCTCTGAAGCGATGTCCAGGTTCACGGAAAAGGACCTCCGAACCCTTACTCCCATCACGATTTTGATCATGGGGATCACCTTGTTTATTATTTTCCGGAATATCTTTATTCTGCTGGTTCCTCTTGGCTGTGTCATGATCTCCCTGGTATGGACATTCGGCCTCATGGCATGGATCCGGATCCCCATGTCCATGCTCACCATGATCGTTCCGGTCTTTATCCTCGCCGTAGGAACAGCCTATTGTCTCCATATCGTCAATGAATATACCTCGGCTCTGAAGCATTCCGAGACCCGGCAGAAGGCTTGCCTGGACACCTTTTCCACCATGACCCTCCCCACATTCATGGCTGTTTTCACCACCGTGATCGGGGTCGGATCCCTGTTGACGAACCGGATGGAGGCGATCCGCGAATTTGCCTTTTTTTCTTCCTTTGGAATGATCTCCCTGTTTTTTCTGGTTCTGACCTTTGTACCGGCATCCCTTACCCTGATTCCATATCGGGGTTCCAGGGAAAAAGGGGAGACCCGGTTCAGAGAAGCCGTCGGGCGCCTCTGCGAAAGAATCGCCGAGATCAACCTCAGCAAGCAGAAAGTTACCCTTCCGATTCTTGTCTGTCTGACCGTTTTTTTCGCCATCGGTATTTTCCGGGTCAAGGTTGAAACCAACCCGGTTGAATTTTTTAAAAAAGAATCTGATATCAGCCGGAACTTCCATGATATTTACAAGCATCTTTCCGGAAGCTTTCCGGTCAACATCTGCCTGGAAAGCAGTGTTGAGAATGCATTTGAAGACCCCAAGTTCATCAAAGAGATCAGCCGGATCCAGGCTTTTATAACCCAGCTTCCGGGAGTGGATAAAAGCATATCCTTTGCCGATTATTTGAAGGTCGTCAATTACGCCATGAACCAGTTCGACGCCAAATATTATACCCTTCCTGAAGAGGCGTTTGAATTCCGGATGCTCATCAACAATTATAAGATCATGCTTGGAGAGGATATGCTCTGGGGGTTTGTCAATCGGAACTTTTCAAGAGCAAATATCCTCCTCCTCACGCACCTTTCCAGTTCCGAAGATTTTCTGAGCATTCGGAGACAAATCAACGACCATATCCGGAAAAATTCCCCCAGATCGATTTCTTCGGAAGTAACCGGAATCGGAGTTGTGATCTCGGCAAGCGGACATCTTCTCACCGTCGGACAGGTGAAAAGCCTTTTTCTGACCATGGGATTGATATTTTTTCTCATGTTTCTCCTCTTTTTATCGATGAAGGTGGGGTTGATCGCCATTTTGCCGAATATCTTTCCCATCATTATTCTTTTCGGAACCATGGGATGGTTGAAACTGGAGCTTTCGGCCGCAACCAGCCTTATTGCCAGCATCGCCATCGGCCTTGCGGTGGACGATACGATCCATTATCTCGTCTGCTTTAACCGGGAATTTAAAAAGGTGCTAAACGATGAGGAGGCGCTGAAACAGACATTCCGGAAAATCGGAAGCTCCATGATTTTTACCACCCTGCTCATCAGTACCGGATTTACGGTATTGCTCTTTTCAAATTTCGGCCCCACATCCCTTTTCGGTGTACTGATGGTTGTTACCATGATGGGAGCCCTTGTAGGGGATCTCTTCATCACCCCGGCCCTGATGCTGCATGTGGAGCTGGTTACCATCTGGGATCTGGTCAGGGTCAAGCTGGGGAAGGATCCCCAGGAAGGGATCCCGCTTTTCAAGAGCCTCTCCCGGACCGGCATCCACCATATTTTGATGGCCGGGGCATTGAGGCCGTTCCAGAAAGGGGATATCGTCTGCCGCAAAGGGGAATCGAGCGATATG
>JBFMEI010000066.1:0-9166 GCA_040753295.1 Thermodesulfobacteriota bacterium
GTGCAAGGAAATAGGCCTGCCTTAAAAACTTTGGGCGTATGAACGGAATCAGAAAACCGCCGAACCCGATGATCATTCCAGGATGAATCCATTCCATCAGAACTCCTCTCGATTTCGGTGCTGATAATAATCCTCATGAACAACCAGAATAGCCCCCAGTCCTCTGGCAATAAGAATCAATATCATGCATCCGATCAATCCGAATAATGCAAAAAATTCATAAATGGATTGAAATTGAAAATGATAAGAAAGCCGGTGGGTATACCGCCAGATGACATCCAACAGGAGACTCAAGAGAGATACGGTCAAATAGATCCTCCAGAGCCATTTTTTCGGATATACTCGGATCCGGTTCATCGGGATTATCCTCCAAAAATTTCATCGACGGCAGTTTGCGTCAATTCATAGATCAAAAAGAGATTTGGGAAGAGACACAGGACGATGGAAAATATTGCTGTCAATAGAATCGGAATGATCATGAACAGATAAATCGGCTTCTGAGTTTCAACCCGAGTCTCCGGTTGAATCACCAGAGGCACCTTTTTCTCCACATCTTTAAACGGGATTTCATCGACCGGTATCTTCTCGAAAAATGCCGTTCGGATGACCGGAAAAAAATAAACCACATCCAGCAAAGAACCCATAAAGATGATCATTAAAAAAATCCAATACCCGGATTGGATGCTTCCCAGGGCGATATGCCATTTGCTGATAAATCCGGCCGCGGGCGGCGCTCCGCACATGCCGAGTGCCCCGATGACAAAAGCACTCATCGTGAGGGGCATGACGCGCCCGACACCCTGAATCTCGCGGATCTCTTTTTTTCCTGCAATGACCGTAATCGCACCGGCACACAGAAATAGGGTGATTTTCATATATCCGTGAAAGGCGATATGCAGAATCGATCCGGTGATTGCCATGGGAGTTAAGACGGCCGTACCCAACAGGATGAAAGAAAGCTGATTGATCGTAGAGTATGCCAGCATCCGTTTTAGGTTGATCTGCCCTATGGCATACAGGTTGGCAGTAATGACGGTAAACGCCGCAATTCCTGCCAGAATCCATCCGATGCCGAGCATCTGGACCGCATCTATTCCAAAGATATAACAGACAATACGGATCATTCCAAAGACGCCGGCCTTGACCACCGCTACTGCATGGAGAAGCGCGCTCACCGGCGTCGGAGCGACCATGGCGCTTGGAAGCCAGGAGTGGAACGGAATCCATGCCGCTTTGACAAATCCCAGAAGAAAGCAGAAAAATATAATCGGAAAGATTTTGTGATGAACCGCCACTGGTACCAATTTGAATATCCCTGCAGGGTTGAAATCGGTTGTTCGGGTCAATCCGTAGGTCAAAAGGATTCCGAGCAGAAAAAAAAGGCCTCCCCCCAGTAAATAGGCAAGGTATTTGTGTCCGGCTGAAATCGCCTCCGGTGATTCTTCATGGGCAACCAGGGGATAGGTGGAAAGGGTCAAAAGTTCATAAAAGAGAAAAAACGTAACCAGATTCCCGGAAAAAGCGATTCCCACCGCGCCGGCAATGGCGACTGCGAAACAGGCATAATACCGGGTTTGGGCATGTTCATGAAGAGAGCGCATGTATCCGATGGAATACAAAGAAACCAATATCCATAATGAAGAAGAGGTGGTTGCAAAAACCAATCCCACGCCATCAATCCGAAATCCGAAACGAACCCCTTCCAACAGGTCAAAAAGATCGATCCGGATCGGCCCATTTTCAACCACATGGTAATTCAATGAAAGGACAATAAAAAATAATAATAGGCTTCCGGACAGGGTCCAGGCTTCTCTGATATTCGGGCGACGTCCGGAAAAAAGAACCAAAATGGAAACGAATGCAGGAATCAGGATCGCAATTAAAGGCCGGTATTCCATCGATAGCAGGCGGATCATCATATTTTTTAAGAAACCGTCCTATGATTTTAACCCGCTGCCCTTCATTGAAATTCAAGGGGCAACGCAAACCGAATGATGTTATGAATGATCGTCTGATTGAAGATCCCGGCCGACAGTATGGCAGCGGCAAGGGTAATGCCGGGGATCATCATACTCCAGGGGGCCTCTTTAACTTCCGATCCTCCTCCGAATTCCAGACTTCCTGAACCCGGAGATCGGGAATGAATGAAAACCGCCTTGTCCAATATCCTGAAAAAGAGGGCAACGTTGATCAAGGTGCTCATCAGAAGTGCGGCGACAAACCCCCACTCTCCGGCACGGATCCCTCCCATCAGCAGATACCATTTGCTGAAAAATCCGCAGGTCGGCGGAACTCCGATGATCGCCAGGGCACCGATCGTCAGAATTACCGCTGTTAAAGGCATCTTCTTAAACAGCCCGATAAAGGGATCAACATTCTGATCTCCGGCTTGATAATTGACCATCATCGCCGTCAGAAACATTGAAGCGATCATGAGGGCGTCGTTTAAGAGATGAAACAGGGCCCCTGTAACGGCATCCGTATTGGCGACTCCGATGCCTCCGACAATATACCCGATTTCGGCGACCAGAATGTAACCCAGCATCTTTTTAAAATCGTTCTGAGTCAACGCGGACAAAGATCCGAAAACAATCGCCGCAGTTCCGAACCAGGTCATGAGTCCTGTGGCATTGATGATTTTATCGGCATATCCGAATCCGAAAACCGTAAACAGCATTCGGATCAGAACATAAACCATGACTTTGGTCATGATCGGTCCGATAACGGCGCTGACGGCGGATGGTGCCGCGGCGTATGCATCAGGCAGCCATATGTGCATGGGGAAAAGAGCCATCTTCAAAGCCAGTCCGAGTAAAACGAATGCAAAGCCGATAAGGACCGCTTTTGATTGGAAAAGATCCGGCAATAGGCGTGACAAATCCCCCATATTGAGGGATCCCGTCGCGATATAGATGTAGCCGACCCCCAGCAGATAAAGACTTGCACCGACGGTTCCCATAATCAGGTAACGGAAACTGGAATACATCGCATCCCCTTTTCCCATGGCAATCAGGGCATAGGCCGTCAATGACGCAACCTCCAGAAAGACATAGAGGTTGAATATATCCCCGGTTAAAACGATCCCCAGGAGGCCGGTAAAAAGGAGAAGGAACAAGGCATAAAAGGGGACTTCTTTAAACGGAAGTTCCTTCTCAATACTCTTCTTTGAAGATACGGCTGAAAGGAGAAAGAGGAAACAGATCAATACCGAAATGAACCCGTTCAGATAATCAATTTCGTAGATGATCCCCCATGGAGGATACCACCCTCCAAAGAAATACCTGACCGGACCTTCACGGTAGAGGGCAACCATTGTCCGGAGGGCGCAGAGCAGAGAGATCAAGACCGCTCCCGGAACCAGAGGAAAGCACCAATCCTTTCTCCAGTGCCCGAGAATGGGAATTAAGAATGAGGTCAGGAGAGGAATAATGACCATCATCACCACAAACGGCGGCTGTGCGGAATTCAAAAAGCTTTACTCCTCGGATGGGTTATATATTGTATCCAATCCGCTGCTCCCTTCAGAAAGCGTTTTAATATCCGGATGGGTGCTGATCAATCTCAAGAACTGCTCGGTCCGATGATCGAGGCGTTTTTTAACTACCATAACGATTCGCTGCATCAGCAGATATCCCAGTGAGTGATCTTCATCGAGAAGCTTTCGAACAGCATGCCGCTTGATGGAGAAGATCTCGCTTTCTTCAGTGCACGCCGCATCCAGGGTGTATGATCCAAGCTCGCTGAGAACCGCCGACCACCCGAATGAATATCCCGGTTTGATGGAAGTCACATAAACCTTCACATTATCGGACAATCGCTGTTCCAACACCACCTTCCCTCTTTTAAGCATATAAAAAGTGTCCCCCGGATCCCCTTCCCGAAAAATGATTGTCCCTTCCTCAAACCGATGAAGACCGATATGGGGCAATAAACGATCAATCATCTTCTCGGGAAGATGCCCCAAGATCACAATCTGCTTCAAATCTTCCGTGGTGATCATACGGTGTTTTTTCCTTCCGGATTTCAACCCCGTTTTTTCGAATGAACTTTCATGGTTTTTTCATGAATGATATTTTCTTCAAGGGTGTCATACTTCTGATAGATTCTGACGGCGAGTGAAAGCGCCACTCCCAGGGTCGCCACCGAAACCACAATGGCGGTCAGCATCAGTACATGGGGAAGGGGATTGATATAATCCGCGGCATGGACTACGAATTCTTTCCCGGGATGCGACTCGATGAGTATTGGAATTGTTGATCCCCTTTTTGCTCCGATGGAAATAAAAAAAAGAATAATGGCAGTTTGAAAAATTCCCATTCCGATGATCTTTTTTATCAAATTCCTCTTCACGATCATGGCGTAAAACCCGATCATCATCAAAACAATATAAACCCAGTAGTTGTATCTCGCCACAATCAGGGAAATGAGATCATCCAAGGCTACAATCCTTCGTCTTGTTTCCCGGCCGAGGACAAATTGTAGTAGATGGAAACCATGACCGCCATGACTGAAATGCCCACGCCGATCTCCACTGCCAGTATGCCGTGGGACCGAGCCAAGGCCGATTCCACTCCCAGAAGACTCGCCAGGGCTCCGTAATCCAGAAAATTTTTTCCCAGAAGCATGCAGAGAACTCCGACCCCCGCATAAATAAAAACTCCGGTCGAACACAGAAGGATTGCGGTTTTTTCATTGAATCTGGACAACCCTTCTCGAAGATCATGGCTTAATGCATATAAAATGAACGCCGCACCGAAAATCACTCCCCCCTGAAATCCTCCTCCCGGGCTGATATGGCCGTGTGCAACAACATAAAGCGCAAAAAGCTGGACAAAAGGAACCACCATGCGACACCCTGTTCTGACAATTAAATCATGCGGAATCCAGATGGAATCGATTCGTTCAAATTCGAAAGACCCCTCCGGAAGCCGTCCGCCTTTTTCAATTTTCAAGGTGATCCCGGTAGGAATATGTCTGTAAAATCTCGCTTCCGGCGCCTTTCGCTTTGTTCTCAAGATAAAGAAGCAGACAAGACTTGCTGTGAATATGACGACGGTTTCAAATAGCGTATCATAACCTCGATAATCGGCCAGAATGGCGGTAACCATGTTCGGAACAGAGATGTCATGCAGTGCATTCTCAATATAATCCTGTGAGACATAACGGTTTGCCGGCGAAGAGGGATCTCCCCAATCCGGAAAATCGAGGGTTCCATAGACCAGAAGAATTCCCACAATCAGAATGGCTGAAAGCCCGACCGTTTTCATCAATCCGAAGTCTTTCTGGTTGTGCGGAAAATTGCAGAAACAAAAAGAACCGTACTGATTCCGGCTCCCACGGAAGCCTCGGTGAAAGATACATCCACTGCACCCATAATCGCCCACAACAGGCACATCATAAAACTATAAGCGCCGAATAAAATCGATGCTCCCAGCAAATCCTTTACGGTCACGGCTCCGATTCCGCAGACCATAACCAGTGTAAGAATCAATATGTCCAGCTCCCAGCTCACTTGATATTTTCTCCTTCCGGTTTTGTCCAGGGTATCAAATTCGCCCGAACTCCGGCATCCACAATGGCATGGGTGGCAATCGGGCTCGTGACAAATACAAATACCGCGATAAGAAGGATCTTGATTCCGATCAAAACCGAGGCAAGGGAAAATTGTTGAATCACATACAACGCAGCCGCGATCATGGATAAGAGGAGTCCCAGTGTATCCAGCTTTCCCGCCGGATGCAATCTGGAATAAAAATCCGGAAAACGGAGAATTCCCACTGCTCCTCCGGTATAGATGAACAATCCGCAGATCAACGCTATCGTCGTCAGGATGCTCATGGTTCAGGCCTTTCCTGAAATTCGCATCTGCAGCGATTCCCTTTTGGGGTTTTTATCGATACTGGGATTCGTCATATAATCCTTTCCTTTTCTGAAAATAGCGGGAAGCGGCCAGGACTGCGATAAAGTTGAGCAGGGCATACGCCAGGGCAATGTCTACAAACATATCGATCCGTCGATAAAGAAATCCGATGAGAATGAGCAGGGTGACTGTTTTACTCCCGATGGCGTTGACGCCGATCAGACGGTCCAGTACGGTCGGCCCGGACAGCGCGCGATACATGGAGAGAATCATCAAAACGCATAAATAAATGCTTGAATAAAGAAATACCGAATCCATTATTCACCAAAAACATGCTTGATACGCTGTTCCATTTCACCGGGAAGCGACTCTCCGCTGTATTTATCGATGGCATGAACACTGAAATCGCCATAAATGGAAACATAGACAGTGATCGTTCCGGGTGTCAGCGTGATGGAGTTGGCAAACGTCACCAGTGCCATATCTCCCGACAACCGGCTTTTAAATTGGATGATCCGTGGGTCGATGAGATCCATCATTTTCGGGTGACAAACAAGATAAAGGAGGTGCAGGTTCGCCAGCAGAACCTGATAGAGAAGCCACGGAAGATATCCCAGAAAACGGATCCAGCGCTTTGGGAGATTTTTAAAATCGGTATGGACGAATAAGAGATCCTTTGAAAGCCATGTGACGATGGCGCATGAAATCAGACCCAGGGAAATATGAAATAAATCAAATTGTCCGGACAGAATAATCCACAGAATAAAGGAAATGGCAAATGTCAGGACGGCAGAAATAAAGGGGTGGAGGTTATCCTTGCTATTAAAACTCCCCTTTCGGGGACATTCGGTTTCACCGGGATCACGAGCGTTTCGGGGTTCGGTCATCACGGATGGGGTCCTCCATCATGCCGGTCAATTATCTTCTGGAAAGAATGCTGCGGGCCGGACCACCTTTAACAATCAAATCATTCTGTTCAGGAGCTCCTTTTTACCATTTCACACACAAGGATCAACCCCTTCTCAATGTTCATTTTGCTTGTATTGATCACCAGATGATATCGGATCGGATCATCATAATCTGATTTTCCGAATTTGCGATAGAGATTCGCCCGTCTTCGGTCATCCGTCTCCGCTGCTTTTCGCGCCTGCTCTGAGGTCAGGTCATAATTTTTTTCCAGAAATCGGACCCGGTCCTTCATATCCGCCCGAACCAGAACATGATAGATATCAGGCTTATTTTCCAGCACATACTGGCTTGCCCGGCCGATGATAACCGCATTCCCTCTGGCAGCGATTTCATTAATGATTGTCCGGATCAAATCCACATAGACCTCTTCATCTATGGAGTCCTTATTTCTCTCCAAGATAATATCCCGAAGGCTTTTCGGCATGATTTCAGAAAGAAACCGCTTCACTGTTCCGGCGCTCTCTTTTTCGACGGATCCCACGGAATCAATCGAAACTTTCGCATGCGTCGCCGCCAGTTGAATCAGTTCATTGTCGTAGAGGGTGTATCCCAGGCTTTCACAGATCCTTTTCCCCAGCGTTCTCCCGCCTGCTCCGAATTGACGTGAAATGGTAACCACCGACATTCAGACCTCCCGAATGGAATTTTTTCTGCCGGGTAAAGGGCGGACTCGATTTGGAAGGAGTATAACAGATTCGAGTCAACGCCTGATAATGGTTGGGATTATATTTTTTGGGAATCCGGTTGTCAAGACTATCATCGATTCCGGAGTCTCATCGGCGGTCAAAGAGAATCCGGCCCTGAGGTTTCAGGCATCAGCCGATAATAAACAGATTAGAAGGGCTAATTCCCTGATTCGCCCCCTTCAGGGCTCGAAGTTTTATCCGATAATCCGCTTCCGCTTTTTCTTGTCACCTGACAAGAATTCTTCATTCAGGTGGATATTCCCAGTTTCGGCAGAATATAGCCTTGAAGGAGAACCCATATGCCGATCACCAAAACCAGAATTATGACTTCTTTCATTCTTTATTCCTTAAAGCTTCCATCGATTCTCCTGTTTTCTGGAATCCGGATCTTCGGAATCAATGTTTTTAATAAATTTATTTTCCAGAAAATCCGAGAGTTTTCGGATTTCATGAAATCGAAACAGGGGAACATCGATGGAAATATCCGAATCTGAAACCATGGCCACGAGTTCCTTATTTCCTTGAAACAGAGGCTTCGAATGGACTTCACTTCGAAAGACTTCGACTTTAGGTCGAGGTTCTTTTTTAAATCCCTCGGCAATCACCAGATCAACCCCTTGAAAATAGGACTCGAGTCTATCCAGGGATTCACTTTCCGTATCATCTTTGATCATCATGATTTTCCCAGGAGAAGATACCAGGACAATATCCGCTCCCGCATCTTTTAACGCGAAACTGTCTTTCCCCTTTTGATCGATGTCATATCCATGATGGGCATGTTTGACGGCTCCGATCCGATATCCCTTTCGTTTCAATTCAACGATCAGCTTTTCAATAACCGTCGTCTTGCCTGAAGAAGAATTCCCGACTATCGTTACCAGTTGTGGCATCTCGATCTATTTCCATTTGACTGAAATCTGAAAAGAGAGATCGTTGAGCTTATCGAAGATGCAAGGAATAGGGAGCCGTGCGATACGGTCTTATCTCTTTTCATAAAATCTTCGGTCATTAATTTTAAAGCGCTCGGGTGAGTTGAATTGGTTTCAAATCCTTTAAACCCAGATCCCCTGCAATCGGTTTCCATGCTGAAACAACATTAACCCGGAATCCGGTTCTGTCAAGATCTCCAGGACCGAATCGAGTATATTCTTATGTCCGGAAATCCGGCTCTACCCTTTCAGCTCATTGATTTTTTCGGTCAAAGACGGAACAAACTCCAGAATATCGGCAACCACACCGACATCAGCGACCTGAAAAATCGGTGCTTTTGGGTTTTTATTGATCGCAATCATATATGGAGAGCCTTTAATGCCTCCCAAGTGCTGAAAAGAGCCGCTGATCCCAAGGGCCATATAGAGTTTCGGTTTCACCGTCTTACCTGAGGTTCCGACCTGCCGGGATTTTTCCAGCCATTTTGCATCAACAATGGGACGGGAACAGGAGACGTCAGCGCCCATGGCTTTGGCCAGCTCATGCACCATATCAATATTTTCCTGTTCCTCAATCCCTCTTCCGACAGATACCAGGACCTCTGATTTGGTGATGTCCACATCACCGACCTCAGCCTGGATCAACTCCAGAAACCTCCGGCCGATTTCCGGGACTTTTGACTGAAAAACCTCATTTGATTTATCAATAAGGACCCCGGTCT
>JBFMEI010000067.1:0-9128 GCA_040753295.1 Thermodesulfobacteriota bacterium
ATTATTGAGACACTTCCCAAAAGAGCCCGGAAGCAAACCGGAAAGGACGTACGACTGGATCTTCGCGAAATCATTCCCATCCGGATGACGGTTTCCAAAACATTGCAATTTATCCCGCGGCAGGACGGAAGGCATGCCGGTCAGCTCCGGTATTGGCTGGCCGGGGTGCTTCCTGCCGGTGAATGGCTGGGATTGATCTGCCGGGAGGGTTGGGAAGTGGACCCCATGGCCACCCGGATGACTGAACCGGGGAATATTGTGACCCTCGGAGGCGCTCAAAAAGAGATCGACAACAACTTGGATCTGGATCCGCCGGAAAGCCGGGTCAAGCTCCGTCGATTCCGCTGGCGGTACCTGAACTCGCACTTACAGAACACGATTAAGGTGATCATCGGATTTATTCCGGCTTTTTTCACCTTTGCCCTCACCAAGGACTGGTGGTTTTTGGCCTATTTTGGGGCATTCATCTGGTTCGGAATCACGGGACTTCGCAACATCCTTCAATCGGTGCTTGGAGGCGGCGGATTCCGACGGTCCCCTCTCCTGAATTGGAACGATTACATCAGTTGGACTCGCATCACCGATTCGCTCTTATTCACCGGATTTTCCGTCCCTTTACTCGACTACATCGTCAAAAGCCTGATTCTGGACCGGGTCTTCGGCATCACGGTCGGCACGCACCCGGTCCTGCTTTACACCTTTATCGCAGTGGCCAACGGTATCTATCTCTCCAGCCATAATATTGCGAGAGGATTGCCAAAGGGGGCGGTATACGGAAATTTTTTCCGAAGTGTTTTATCCATTCCCATTGCCATAGGATTTAACATGGTCATTGGTTTCATATTGACCCTTGCCGGGGTTGCCGGAGTCAACTTCGAGTTACAAAAATGGGCCGCCATTATTTCCAAAGCCGCTTCGGATGTGATGGCCGCCATTATCGAGGGGCTGGCGGACCGGAATAAAAACATTTTAGCCAGACTCCGGGAATACAAACTCAAATTCTATCAGTTGTTCGATATCTACGCCCAACTGGAGCTGCTCTATCCGGAAATAAGGGCATTTAAAATTCTGGACCGTTCAGCCCGCCACAGGAACCGGGAAAATGCCGAAGCGCGCGATCTGGAAAAAATTATCATGATCCATGCTCTCGATCTCCTCTACTTCTGGATGTACCAGCCGCGATCCCGCACTGCATTGCGTCAATTCCTGAATACTCTCTCCGAAGACGAACGGTATATCCTGTTCAGCAGTCAGTTCACATTACAGCGGCACCGTGAAATCAGCCAACTCTTCATCGATGGGATTATCGGCTATAACTTTCCAAAGCCTTTGTCGTTTTACCTCTCGCGCCATGAAGAATATCTGGAGGTGGTCAAGCAGATGATATTCAGTGTCCATCCTTCCGATTCCTCTGAATCCGGCGGGGCCATTTTCCCCGGAGAGGCCTACATCCAATCGCCGGTCAAAGAGACCTGCCAGGTTCTGGACCGAAGTTCAGCAACCTAAAGAATATATCTAACGGGAAATCTCTTTCTTTTGATAATGACCAATCCGGCTTGGAGTTAAGGTAACAACAAGGCGAATGAGAGATAACAAAGTAAAGGAAAAA
Organism: Thermodesulfobacteriota bacterium; assembly: GCA_040753295.1. Taxonomy (GTDB): domain Bacteria; phylum Desulfobacterota; class Desulfobacteria; order Desulfobacterales; family UBA2156; genus RBG-13-49-15. The sequence goes on from JBFMEI010000067.1 coordinate 1,610, forward strand.
TTCATGATGAATCCGTTCAGAGTTCCGGTTAGCGAGATCGGAACGCGTCGGGTCAATATTCAAAAAAAAATGAAGGCAACGGGGATGGATGGGATCCTGATCATCCAGCGGGTGGATCTTTTTTATTTTACCGGAACCAGCCAGAACGGATTTTTCTTCATTCCGGCAGAAGGGGCCCCTTTATTGATGATCAAGAAGTATTTCCCAAGGGCCCGGGAGGAATCCGGTATTTCAAATATCATCGAGATCAAATCCGTCAAGGAGATCCCGATTCTAATCCGTGAGGCTTGCGGCTTTCTTCCCAAAATATTGGGTCTTGAACTGGATATTCTTCCGGTCAGGGAGTTTGACTTTTACCGGAATCTGATGCCGGCAACAGAATACAGGGATGCCTCCCCTTTGATTCTGGAATCAAGAAGCATCAAGTCCGACTGGGAGATTGCACAGATGGAAAAAGCCGCTGAGGCGAGCGGATTCACCTTTAACCAGATGAAATCGATTATCCGTCCGGGACTTACGGAAATGGAATTTGCCGGTCTTTTTGAAGCGTTTGCCCGGAAAATCGGGCATGGAGGGATGCTTCGGGACCGGAGCTTCCAGAGCGGAGGGGCTTATCCATGGCACGTTCTTTCCGGAAAAAACGGCGGTATGCCCGGGGTGCTGGATGCATCCACTTCCGGTGAAGGGACGTCACCTGCATTTCCAAGCGGTGCCGGATATAAAAAACTCAAAAAGAATGAGCCGATCATGGTGGATCTGGGATTTGTGCTGAACGGCTACCATATGGATGAAACCCGGATGTTTGCCATGGGATCCATGCCAAAAGAAGCCATGAAGGCAAGCCTCGCCGTGATTGAAATCCATAATGCCGTTTTGGAAAAAGCAAAACCCGGAGTTGCCACCGGAGAATTATTCCAGCATTCGGTGGACCTGGCGGAGTCCATGGGGTATCAAGAGGAATATCTTGGCCCTTCAGGGTATAAGGTCAACTTCATCGGGCATGGAATCGGTTTGGAGTTGATCGAACCTCCGGTTATCGCAAAAAATAAAAAAGATGCCCTGATGCCGGGGATGACGTTTGCCCTGGAGCCGAAGATGGTTTTTTCAGACCGGTTTGCAGCAGGTATTGAAAGCGTGTTTCAGGTAACTGAAACCGGATCTCGGCTGATCAGCCGGGTTCCGGTTGAAATCATCATCTGCTGATAGGAAGTCCCTCCTGATTTTAATGCATGATGGAAATTTAAAAAATCATGGTTATTATTTCCTAAATGGAGCGATTTTTAAAAATCAGCTAAAGATATTTTCGAATAAATGATTTGCAAGGAAGGGGTCATGAATCAATCACCACTTAAGTTCGAACAAGGACCTATCCGTCCTCCCAATGAATCCCGGAGTCTTCTCCTCCGGTTTACCCGAAACTGTCCCTGGAATCAGTGCCTTTTCTGTCCGGTATACAAGGGAAGAAAATTTTCCTTAAGAAGTGTGGAAGAAATCAAGGCCGATATTCAGAAGGCAAAGGATATGGCGGATGAGATCAGGGCGATCTCCTGGAACCTCGGACATCACGGCAAGGTCAATGATGCGGTGATCAGTCATATCATGAATCAGGGCGGTTACAGCGCAAGTTATCAGAGTGTGGCGATCTGGCTTTATTACGGCACCGGCGCATGCTTTCTTCAGGATGCGGACAACCTCATCATGAGAACCGATGATCTTGTGGAGGTGTTGAAATTTTTAAGGGAAAAATTTCCTGAAATTATACGGGTGACCACCTATTCCCGGGCAAAGACCGTTACCCACAAATCCCTGGAGTCCTTGAAACGGATCCGGGAAGCCGGTTTGAATCGGGTTCATATCGGACTCGAAACCGGATACGATCCTCTTTTAAAGCTGATGAAAAAGGGTGTGACGGCAGAACAGCATGTGGAAGCCGGGAGAAGAGTCATCGACGCCGGAATGGAGCTTTCGGAGTATGTAATGCCCGGGCTGGGAGGAAAGGAGATGTGGGCCGAGCATGCCAGAGCCACGGCTCAAGCCTTGAACAAGATCAATCCGCACTTTATCCGATTAAGAAGCCTGCGCATTCCACCCCATGTTCCCCTTTATGCGAAACTTCAGGACGGCTCGTTCACACTCCAGACCGATGATGAAATCGCCGAAGAGATCAGGCTCTTTGTCAAAACTCTTGACGGTATTACCAGCACTCTTACCAGCGATCATATCATGAATCTTCTGGAAGAGGTTTCCGGAACCTTTCCCAAAGACAAGGACGGCATGCTGGATATCATTGAGAAATATCAAAACCTTCCGGTCGAAGACCGCCTGATTTACAGGATCGGACGCCGGGGAGGCACCTACCAGTCCACGGATGATTTAAAGCGTGATCCTGAAACCTACCGAAAAATCAAGACCCTCCTTGCCGGGATCCGTGAAAATGAAGGAGAACCCGGGGTCGAGAAGTTCATTTCAGAGATGGGGGATCGATATATTTAAGGTCGTGATTCCATCCGGTTTTATCCCTGTCTTAAAAGACTTGCAAAACGCTTTGGCGTCTTGTTATAAACGAAGTTAAGCGATTGTTGAGGTTACCGCAGATGCAAAGAAGAGGATGCTGGGCGATACTCTGGTATGCCCGGTACCCGACGGGCATGAAGCTTTTGCCGATTCTTGAAACCCTAACGCAAAAGGAGGAGAAGGAATGAAACGGTTTGAAAAATGCATCATTTTTATTGTTTCAGCGATTCTGATTTCAGCAGGGTTTGCCATGGCCGGAACCCTGGATGAGGTCAAGAGCAGGGGACACCTTATTGCCGGGGTGAATGGACAGGTATTCGGATTCAGCATGCCGGACGACAAAGGGGAGTGGAAAGGCCTTGACGTGGATACGGCCAAAGCGATTGCCGTGGCCATTTTTGGAGACGCCAAGAAGGTGAAATATTCGGCACTGACCGCAGTACAGCGCCTCCCGGCTCTCCAATCCAAGGAAATTGATGTCCTCTGCCGGAATACGACCCAGACATTGACCCGTGAAACCACAAACGGGTTGAATTTTGCACATGTCAATTACTACGACGGCCAGGGATTTCTGGTTCCAAAGAAACTGGGGGTTAAAAGCGCCAAACAGCTCAGCGGTGCCACAGTTTGTGTTCTCCCCGGAACGACGACAGAATTAAATGCCGCAGACTTTTTCAGAAAAAATGGAATGCAATGGAAACCCGTGGTCATTGAGCAGAACGCCGAATTGAACAAGGCCTTTTTTTCAGGGAGATGCGATTGCCTGACCTCGGATGCATCTCAGCTTGCGGCCCATCGGTCTGTAGCCCCAAATCCGGACAACTATGTTCTTCTCCCTGAGATCATTTCCAAGGAACCTCTGGCGCCGGTGGTTCGGCATGGGGATGATCAATGGTTTGACATCGTCAACTGGACCGTGATGGCCCTTATCCAAGCCGAGGAATTCGGAATCACATCCAAGAATGTGGATGAGATGCTTTCCAGCAAAGATCCGGAAATTCAGCGATTTCTCGGGGTGACACCGGGAAACGGAAAGGCCCTCGGACTCGATGAAAAATGGGCATACAATATCATCAAACAGGTGGGAAATTACGGTGAAATTTTTGAAAGAAACGTCGGGAAAAATACACCGTTGAAGCTTGATCGGGGATTGAATGATCTCTGGACCCATGGCGGGTTGATGTATGCGGCTCCCTTAAGATAGGCTCCGGAAATGTTCGATAATGCTGCCTGCTCCGGTGATTCTGATTCCGGGCAGGCAGCTTTTTCGGTTTTACCAAATCATCTTTGAAAAGACATCGTCACGGTGATCCCAGGAGCTTCTGAAAAGACCCCGTTCTGGCTTGACCCCAAAAAGCGCTCTGTCGCCTCCCAGATTTTTGTCCTCTGTCTGGTGGGACTGGTCGCCTGGTATCTGATCTCAAATACCTTTACAAATCTTGAAAAACAGAAAATCGCTACCGGATTCGGATTCCTCGGGAAAGAGTCTTCCTTTGAAATCGGGGAATCTCTGGTCGAGTATTCTGCAGCCGATACCTATGCCAGAGCACTCTTCGTCGGAGCCCTGAACACCATCAAGGTGGCGTTCGCCGGAATTCTCTTTACCATAATTCTTGGAACCTTCATCGGAGTTGCCCGCCTGTCGAAGAACTGGCTGGTTTCAAGACTGGCAGGCATCTATATCGAGGTCATGCAGGATATTCCGGTATTGCTGCAATTGTTTTTCTGGTATGCCATTTTCTACGAATCCCTGCCGATGCCAAGAACCGCGCTGAATCCATTCAGTGGCGTTTTTTTATGCAACCGGGGGGCTGTTATCGCCGTTCCTGAAGCCCATCCGGCCCATCTCTGGATGGGGATTGCTTTTATAACCGGCTGTGCAGCAGTCTATTTTTTAAGACGGTGGGCAAGGCACCGGCAGGAAACCACCGGAAAGATCTTTCCGGTGGTTAAGGCCGGACTCCTGATCCTGCTCGGTCTGCCGGTCATTGTCTGGCTTGGATTCGGCGCCCCGACCGGAATGAATGTCCCGGCTCTCGAAGGATTTAATTTTAAAGGAGGAGTAACCTTAAGTCCTGAATTTATGGCGGTTCTCTTCGGGCTTGTATTATATACCGCAGCTTTTGTCGCCGAGGTGGTGCGGGCCGGAATTCAGGCGGTTGGAAAAGGGCAGCGGGAAGCGGCCATGGCCATTGGATTGAAACACGGACAGGTCCTTTCGCTGGTGATCCTGCCCCAGGCTCTTCGGGTCATTATCCCGCCATTGACCAGCCAGATGCTGAATCTGACAAAAAACAGCTCTCTTGCCGTTGCCATCGGATATCCGGATTTTGTTTCAGTTGCCAACACGACCATCAATCAGACCGGGCAATCCATCGAAGGGGTGGCGCTGATCATGGGGGTATATCTATTATTCAGCCTCTCAACATCAGCCTTTATGAACTGGTACAACAAACGGGTTGCTCTTGTTGAGCGATAGGGGATGAATCGACCGGTGATTCAGGAATCGAAAATTGAAACCGTAAAACCGCCTGTAACGAGTGTGGGGGTAATCGGATGGGTGAGGGAAAACCTGTTCAAAGGGTGGTTTAACTCGATTCTGACCCTTGTCACACTCTATTTTCTTTTCCAGGTCATTCCTCCCCTGATGAAATGGATGGTTATCGACAGTTTATGGATTTCAACGGCACAGGATTGCCGGAAGGTTTCAGGAGCCTGCTGGTCCATTATCTCCAGCAATATCCGGTTTATTATTTTCGGGTTCTACCCGTATGAACAGCAGTGGCGGCCTCTGGGTGCCATGCTGATTCTTTTCGGGCTTCTGTTTTACAGCCGGAATCGCACACACTGGAACAAATATCTGTTGTATGGATGGATTATCGCCCTCTTGACCATGGGAATTCTGATCAGCGGCGGAATCTTGGGTCTGGAACCGGTGGAAAGCAATAAATGGGGCGGACTCCCTCTGACATTGCTTCTTGCCATTTTCGGGCTTACGGCCGCTTATCCCCTGGGGGTTATTCTGGCCCTGGGGAGGCAATCCCGGATGCGGACCATTAAAATTCTATGCGTTATCTATATTGAGTTGATCCGGGGAGTCCCGCTCATCAGCCTTTTGTTTATGGGATCCATTATTTTTCCGCTGTTTCTTCCCGAAGGAATCACCATCAACAAGATTTTACGGGCACAGGTTGCCATCATCCTCTTTACGGCGGCATATATTGCAGAGGTTGTGAGGGGCGGATTGCAGGGAATGTCGAGAGGTCAATATGAAGCGGCCCAGTCCCTGGGATTGAATTATTTTTTAACCATGCGACTCATCATTCTTCCCCAGGCCTTGAAGATCGTCATTCCGCCCACGGTAAGTATCTTGATTTCGGCATTTAAAGATACCTCATTGGTGGTGATCATCGCTCTGTTTGACCTGCTCAAGACCTCCCAGACAGTCCTTTCCAATCCGGACTGGATGGGGTTCAGCCGTGAAGCGTATCTTTTTATTGCGATTCTTTATTTTTTAGGATGTTTTTCCATGGCCAATTATAGCCGGAAACTGGAGCGTGAGCTGCATCGGGAAGGATGACCGGGTCAGGTATCAGAAACCCATTTCAGGATTTGCCGGATTAGAGGTTCGAAATGAGCTTGGAAAAGAGAACAGCCGGGAATGAACCGCAGGATGAGAACCAGATGATCATGATTGATGATCTGCACAAATGGTTCGGCGAATATCATGTGCTTCGGGGGATCAATCTGAGTGTGGACAAAAAGGAACGGATCGTGATCTGCGGTCCGTCCGGATCAGGTAAGTCGACATTGATTCGCTGCATCAACCGGCTTGAGGAGCATCAGCGGGGAAAGATCGTCGTTGACGGGATTGAACTCACCAACAACCTGAAGAATATCGAGCGGGTCAGGGCAGAAGTCGGCATGGTTTTTCAGCATTTCAATCTTTTTCCCCATCTGAGCATCCTTGAAAATCTGACCCTGGGACCCATATGGGTCCGGAAGGTTCCAAAAAGAGAAGCCGAAGAGAGTGCCATGCATTTTCTGGAAAAGGTTCATATCGCCGAACAGGCAAAGAAGTATCCGGGGCAGCTCTCCGGAGGGCAGCAGCAGCGCGTGGCCATTGCACGAAGCCTGTGCATGAATCCCAAAGTCATGTTGTTTGACGAACCCACATCAGCTTTGGATCCGGAGATGATCAAGGAAGTTCTGGATGTCATGATCGACCTGGCCCGCGAAGGGATGACCATGATCGTGGTGACCCATGAGATGGGGTTTGCCAGAAGTGTCGCCCACCGGGTCCTTTTCATGGATTTCGGCCAGATTGTGGAATCGAATACTCCGGATGAATTTTTCAAAAATCCTCAGCATGACCGCACGAAGCTCTTTTTAAGCCAGATCCTGCATTAATAAGACGGAAGTCGAAAGTGAAATCAAAAACCCCGCAAATCAATGCAATTCTGTTTGACTTTGACGGCACCCTGACCAAGCCCGGAGCCCTTTGTTTTCCGGAAATCAAAAACGCCCTGGGATGTCCGCTTTCCACGCCGATTCTGGAATTCATCGAAGGACTTGAGAATCCCCATGATCAGGAAAGCGCCAGAAAGATGCTCAATGGATTTGAGATGAAAGCGGCTTCCCTATCAGAGCCGAATCCGGGAGCGGAGGAGTTGATCCGGTATCTGAAAACAAAAGGGATTTTCATCGGAATCATCACCCGAAACAGCATCAGGTCCATTGATCGTGCGTTTCAAAACTTCAGGGAGATCCGGCCGGATGATTTTGATATCATTGTGTCGCGAGACCTCCCTATTGCACCCAAACCGAGCCCTGACGCAATTTTATATGTCATGGAGAAATTAAATATTGAGGCGAGCCGGATCCTGATGGTAGGGGATTATGTGTTCGACATTATCTCGGGGAAGAATGCCGGAGTATGGACCGTATGGCTGAAGAATGATGCCGGAATTCCAGCGCCGGTTCCGGAAAGCGACTATACGGTTGA
>JBFMEI010000068.1:0-9061 GCA_040753295.1 Thermodesulfobacteriota bacterium
CGATTCGAAGGACTTTTTCAATACTTTTTTCAGGATGGCATTTGTCGACTTTCCTTCCGATGGCGGATCGGGTTCTGGGGAAGATCTTGGATTTATCCAGACGATTGAAGTAGGCGACCGTATCTGCTGCATCGACAAAGGTGATCTCTAAGGGGAGCGTCTCCATAATGGCTTCGATCTGCTCATAAGATAACCCATAGATCACGCCTTTTTTGGTTTCAGTCTCTGTTTCAGCTTCCTCAACCATTTTGAGATACCGTGTTCGAGCCTCGGGGCCGTAAAGCGCCTGATCGAGATTCCGGAAGGCATTGAGAAGATCAATGTTGTCCTGATCCTGAAAAACTTTCCTGCCTATGGGATACAGGACATCATTTTCCTTCCAGATATGATTGGCCCTGATCTGGAGATATTCGATTCCCCGGGCTTTGAATCCGCTTTTTGCCGAGGATGAGGCGCTGGAAAGACCGGGAAGCTCTTTGAGCATTTTGGAAAGCAGCTCCCTTTCCGCCTGATGCTCCTGGAGCATGACCGAGATGGGTCCTCCGGAAGAAGGGATTCCTCTTTTTTGCATCAGAGGAAAGAGGAAATCCTCCTCTTTCTTGTTATGAATCTTATCTCCGATTTCGAGAAGGAAATCGATGGACCGGCTCATTTGAATCGAATCGTATCTCCCGGTCTCAACGGTGTCCAGGCAGCCTTTTAACACGGCCATGCTTCGTTCAATCAGCTCATGTTCAGAAATCAAAAAATCATCCCAGCGCTCTTTATATTCCATGATGTATCCTCCGTATTTGATGGCCGGAACCATAAAAGATCCTCGAGTTTTTGTCAATCCGGGAATCGCATGTCAATCATACATATAAAAACCCCTTGGCAGGTCAGCGTGTTAGAGATATTAAAAACAGAATATTCTACTGCGAAAGGAGAACAGCATGAAAAAAATCATCTCGACCAAAGATGCTCCAAAAGCCATCGGTCCCTATTCCCAGGGAGTCCTGTATCAGGATATGCTCTTTATTTCGGGTCAGATCCCCATTGATCCGGGTACCGGAAACCTGGTTGGAGGTGGAATTGAAATACAGACCAGGCAGGTTCTGGAAAATCTTAAAGCCGTCGTTGAAGCTTGCGGCATGAATCTCGGAAATGTGTTGAAATGCACCTGTTTTTTAAAGCAGATGGATGATTTCAGCGTCTTCAACACGGTCTATGGCACATATTTCAGGGAAAATCCTCCGGCCCGGGAGACCCTTGAAGTGTCGAGAATTCCAAAAGATGCTCTGGTTGAAATTTCCGCGATTTGCGGAAGATAGGTGGATGCCCGTTTCTTCAGCCTCCGCTGATCGGCGGAAAAAGGACAAGGGTTGATCCGTCAAAAAGAGGAGTACCGGCATCCGCTCGCCGGCCATCCACCAGAAGCGTAAACTTTTCTCCTTCAGGAATCTTGAGGATTTCAAGAATTGAGACTGCCATCGAGCCGGGTTTAAGCTCTACGCTGAACTCCGTTTGATCAGCCGGAGCGAATCGTTTCATTTCGTTATACAGCTTGACGGTGACTCTCATGGGAATCGGTTTCAGTCAAGCCCGAGGTCTTTAAGTTTTTCCGGATCCGGGATCCCCTTTACGTTCCACCCCCGTTCCCGGTAATACTCGTCAAGCATTTCTTCAAGCCGGCAGGTCAGTCCCTTTGCCGGTCCGAAAGGCATGGGATCATGGGTGAGCCGTCGAGGAAGGGTGTCATTTTCCCGCGTAAATCCCGCATGGACCAGAAACATCCTCTCGGCAGTGATGATCCGGTCTCCAGCCCGGGAAAGCTCTTCAAGGGTGTATTTTGCACCGGTTGCCGTATTGAGGTACGGCAAAATACCGGTAGGAAGAACATCGAGGTCCTTTCCTGTCAGATTCCGGATGGCAAAAAAGATGCACAATCCCGCAGAATCGATGATGGCCGAAATATCCTGAAATGCTTTGACAGGGCGGGCCTTCCCCTTCCATTCTCTGGGATCCATGGGTTTGGGAATCCCGAAGAGCTCGAAATAGGCCGGATCCCCTCTCATGTGGGATCCGCCGATGGGAGAAGTGGCATATGCCAGGCCCATCCCCTGAACACCCCTGGGCTCATACCCCGGAAATTCCTGCTTTTTTGAAACCATGGCCAGTTCAGGATGCCCGCAGGACGATGCCAGACGAAAACTCCCTTCAGCGAGACGATTTCCGAACCCTTTCCGAAGACCGGTCATTTCGGTCAGCTCCACAAGTGCTTCGGCATCCCCCCACCTCAAAGGCCGACCGATCTCCGATTCGTTCAGATATCCGCGCTCAACAAGCTCCATGGCGCATGCAATGGTTGAGCCCATTGAAATCGTATCGAGCCCCAGCTCATTGCAGATATAGTTGGCTTTGGTAATGGCAGCAAGGTCGTCCACCATGCAGTTTGAACCCAGCGCATAAATGGTTTCGTATTCCGGGCCTTCCCCTTCTCCGGCAAAACGGGGATCACTGACTTTTGTGATGCGTCCGCATTTTATGGGACATCCGTAGCAGGATTTATTCGAAACCAGGAAATCCCGGGTAAGCCGTTCTCCCTGAATCTTTTCCCATCCATCGAAAGTCCCCTGTTGCCAATTCTTCGTAGGAAGGACTCCAAAATTCTGGGTGACGACCACAACGCCGGCGGTCCCATTGACCGTCAATCCAAGGGGTGTTTTTCTGACCTGATCATTGAATCGATCCAGGATCTCTTTATTGAATGCGTTAAATCCTTCCGGGTCGGACAAGGGGATCCTGCCGCTTCCGCGCACGGCAACCGCCTTTAGTTTTTTATCTCCCATCACGGCACCGACACCGGACCTTCCGGCAGCACGATCCTTATCATTCATAATGGAGGCAAAGAGGACTTGTCGTTCACCGGCAGGCCCGATACAGGCGACCCTGGCTCTGGAATCTGTTTCAGATAGAATCAGGTCGGTGGTCTCATGGGTGGTCTTACCCCAGAGATGATCTGCAGGCCTCAACTGGGCCGTTCCTTTTTCAATATATAGATAGACCGGCTTTGAAGATTTTCCTTTAAATATAACGGCATCCAGACCACTGCGCTTCAGTTCCGTTGGGAAGAAGCCGCCGGAATTGGAACAGGTTACGGCTCCGGTTAAAGGAGATTTGGTCATCACCATATAGCGGGCGCCGGTAGGGGCGCCGGTACCGGTGAGTGGGCCGGTCGCCATGATGAGGATATTTTCCGAAGCGAACGGGTCGGATTTGGGATCCATAAGGTTTTTTAGAAAATAGATTCCAAGCCCCCGGCCTCCGATATAATCCTTGGCGACTTGGGGATCGAGATCCTCCGTATGTGTGGATTGATCTTCAAGGTCGACAATCAGAACTTTTCCCATCCAGCCGGACATGGCGTTTCCTCCGTTTGATATTTTTATCTAGATTGAGCGCTTTATATTATCATAGAATGAGCGTTTTAAATAATGCCAAAAGAATTTATAAAAGAAATACAATCCCATTTTGAAATTCCTCAATTTAGGAAATTATAAATGACCCAGATACGTTCCTGCAAGCCGGGAATACTGACTCACCTGATCCCGGCACCAGTTGTCGCCCCGCTTTAAAATAGTTGAGATCACCTGCGCGGTTTTCGGAGCCATTTCAAGGCTGATGCGGGCATCCCGGATGAGAACCCGCTGCCTCCGGGCTAAAAAATCTTCAACGGTGCGGGCCATTTCATTTTGGACTGCCCAGACGATTTCTCCGATCAAAATAGTTGAGCCGGGATGAATTTTTTCCTGATACATGGGATTTCGGTTGATCAATTCCATGAGGGAAACCGCATCCTGGCCGTAAATGGAAAACTCACCGAATTGATGGGGATTCTCATGATATCCATGGATTCTCATGGTATGGGTAATGCACGGTTTGGGCTCCAGATGCCCGATGATTTCAGCCTGGTCAACGGTTTCCTCCGCCATTTTGCGATATGTCGTCCATTTCCCACCCGTAATCGTAATCAACCCTGAACGGGAAATCAGGATGACATGATCCCTTGAAATGGCTGCCGTATCGACGAGTTTATCGTTTCCCACCAGCGGCCTGATCCCTGCAAAGATGCTGAGAATGTCCTGACGCGATGGATCTTTTGACAAGTATCGGGATGCATGAGAGAGCAAAAAGTCGATTTCCTCAGGAAAGGGTTCCGGTTCAAGGCTTATTTGTTTTAAATTGGTTTCCGTGGTTCCCACAATCACCCGGTCATGCCATGGAACGGCAAAAAGGACTCTCCCGTCATCGGTATGCGGCACCATGACGGCACTCTCTCCCGGTAAAAAAGATTTGTCTAAAACAATATGAATCCCCTGGCTGGGCCGGATCATTCCTTTGGATGACGGATCATCCATTTTCCGGATTTCGTCGCAGAACGGACCTGTGGCGTTCACCAGGGCCTTGGTTTTGAGCTCATACTCCCGGTCGGTTTCCAGGTCTCGGGCGATCACTCCTGAGGTGATCCCGCTGGTTTTCGTCACCGCCTCGACCTTCATGTAGTTGATGAGTGTTGCTCCGTATTCCCAGGCCGTCTGCGCCAGGTTGACGGCAAGCCGGGCATCGTCGAACTGGCCGTCATGGTAGATGATTCCGCATTTTAATCCTTGGGTTTCGATCGTCGGAATGTGGCTCAGTGTCTTTTCTCTGGAGAGGATCTCGGATTTTCCGAATCCTTCCTTCCCGGCAAGCATATCATAGATTTTTAATCCGATGCCGTAGAAGGGGCCTTCCCACCAGTCGTAGCTTGGAACGATAAATGCCAGGTTATGAACCAGGTGGGGGGCATTTCTGAGCAGCCGTCCCCGTTCTTTCAAGGCATCCACGATAAGGGCGAGGTTCCCCTGCTGCAGATAGCGGACCCCTCCATGAATCAGTTTCGTGCTTCTGCTCGAAGTTCCCTGAGCAAAATCGCCTTGTTCAAGAAGAAGGGTCTGATACCCTCTTGAAGCGGCATCTAAAGCGGTCCCAAGACCTGTGGCTCCGCCGCCGATGATGATGATCTCCCATCGGAATGAAGGATCGTCGATTCTGGATATGGCTTCATCACGGTTCATGATCGGGCTTCAATCAAAAAATTCATATCTTCAATTGTGAAAAGAATCGGCCCGGCATCTCATGGAATAACGATCATGATGCATCGGTCCGGCTAAACCGCAAGGAGTTCCAGGGCGATCCGGCAGTATGTCTCAATCCCGGTGAGGAGCACGTCTTCATTAAAATCAAATCTGGAATTGTGCAGGGGTACGCACCCGGGTCGGCCGACGCCGAGTACAAAGAAACATCCTTTTGTCTTTTGCAGGTAATAGGACATATCTTCCCCGCCCATGGTCGGTTCCGGCTCAAAGATGTTTTCAATCCCCACGACCTTTTCCGCACATCGCCGGACCAGATCGGTCATCGAGGGATCATTGATGGTGGGCGGATATCCGAATTCGAACGTCAGTTCGAATCGGGCACCCATGGCGTCACAGACCCCCTGGATGATCTTCCTCATTCTGGGTTCCCATGAATTCCAGATTTCCAAATCAAAGGTTCGGGTCGTCCCGCACATATGGGCTTCGCCGGGAATAACATTAAACGCCTCTCCGGCATGAAAAGCCCCCACCGAAACCACCGTGGATTTTAAGGGATTCATGTGGCGGCTCACGATCCGCTGGAGCGCATTAACCACCTGGGTTCCGACCTCCAGGGCATCCACGCAAAGATGGGGCATGGCCCCATGCCCTTCGCTGCCGAAGATCCGGATATCGAACCGGTTCATGGCCGCCATTATGGTCCCGGCCCTGACACCGATTTTTCCCTCAGGACTCCCCGGCCATAAGTGGCATCCCACGGCATAATCGACTGTGGGATTCTCCATGACGCCTTCTTCGATCATGGGTTTTGCACCACCGGGTCCCTCTTCAGCAGGTTGAAAAATAAACTTGATATTGCCTTTGAGTCTATCTCTAAGTTTGGAAAGGGCAAAGGCTGCACCCAGGACCATGGCCATATGCGCATCATGACCGCAGGCATGCATGGCGCCGGGATGAACGGAGGAGAAAGGAAGCCCTGTCTGTTCTTTTATCGGCAATGCATCCATGTCTGCGCGGATCATGAGAGTCGGGCCAGGTTTATCCATGCTGAGAAGTCCGACAACTCCGTATCGGGCGATCCCGGTACGGATCTTCAATCCGGCGGACTTCAAGTGGGCAGCGACTGCAGCAGAAGTCTTTTTTTCCGTGTAGGCAGGCTCGGGAATCTGATGAAGTTCCCTCCGAATCCCTATGACCTGATTGTTGAGGCTCCGGACGAGCGTTTTCAAGTTGATCATGAGATTTCCTCCTTATCAACTATCTCACAAATTCTCATTTTCCGTCAATGAAATCTTCTTCCGCGCGATGAGTAAACGGGAGGATTGCTCTTGACGGAGACAAAATGCCGAAATATAAAACCTGAAAGATTCAGGTAAGAATTATTCCTTGATGCTGGAAATCCGATTTCGGGAAGAATGACGGAGGAAGAATGACGACGGCTTTTGTGAATGGGCGGGTATTTGTCGGAGACGGTAACGTCCTGGACCATGCAACCGTTCTGGTTGAAGGGGATCGGATCATCAAGGTTGAAAAAGGGAAGAGTTCCGTACCCCGGAATGCAGAGAAAATATCTCTGGACGGAGTAACGCTCTTCCCGGGTTTTATCGACTGTCATGTCCACCTCTGTCTGGATGGAAGCCCTGATCCGGTCGCGACGCTTATGAAGGAGCCCGTTCAGATCACAACCATCAAGGCAAGTCTTCACGCATTCAAAACCCTGATGAATGGAGTGACAACGGTGCGGGATATGGGCGGAAAGGAGAGCATTGATATATGTCTCAGGGATGCAATCCGATCCGGTATGATTCCCGGACCCAGAATGCTTGTGAGCCGCCGGATGGTCTGCATGACCGGAGGTCATGGATGGCACTTCGGTCGGGAGGCGGATGGACCGGATGAAGTCAGAAAAGCAGCGAGGGAGCAGATCCGGGGGGGAGCGGACCTGGTCAAGTTCATGGCGACAGGAGGTGTGATGACGCCTGGCGTCGAGCCTGGCGGGGCGCAACTGACTGAGGAAGAACTGCGGGCAGGCATCGAAGAAGCGCATAAAGCAAATCGAAAAACAGCCACCCATGCCATGGGCACTCAGGGAATTCTCAATGCCCTGAGGGCCGGAATCGACAGCATCGAACATGGCGTTTATATGAATGAGGAAGCCATCTCCATAATGAAGAAAAAGGATGTTTTTTTTATTCCTACGCTCTCCGCTCTCTTTCATATTGATAACAAAGGGATTGAAGCCGGAATACCGGCCTATGCCGTGGAAAAGACCCGACAGGTAAAACCTCATCATTTGAACAGCATCCGATTGGCCCGGGAAGCCGGTGTTTTAACGGCTGCCGGAACGGATGCAGGGACTCCTTTCAATGAACATGGCCGGAACCTGGAAGAGATCCTATTCCTGGCCGGGCAGGGATATACGCCACTCGATGCCCTCAGGGCAGGAACCTCTATTGCGGCAAAACTTCTCGGAGTCGAAAAAGATTTCGGCACTGTGGAAACGGGGAAGACGGCGGACCTGGTTGTTGTCAAAGGGAATCCTCTCGAAACCATCGAAGCATTGCCGACTTCCGTCGCGGTCGTGATGCAGGGGGGCAAGGTTGTCAGAAACGATCTTTAACCATCTTTTAAAAGGAGGAAGAGCATGATGAAGGGTATTTCAAAAAGCCTTGTATTCGTTGGAGTGATCCTGGCGCTTTTTTCGGTTACAGCCGGGGTCAACGCTCAGATTCCCGAATTAACCATCGGGATCGGGGTGGATGCGGACACGTTAAACCCGCAGGAGCAGACGACATCTCTTTTCATGGTGATCTGCGAACTGATTCATGATGTCCCCTTTTATGAGGCTCCTGGCGGAAAACTGGAACCCAGACTTGCAACCAAAATGGATATTTCCCCGGACGGATTGAGTTACACGCTTCATCTGAGAAAAGATGTCAAATTCAGCGACGGCACGCCGTTTGACGCCAAAGCGATGAAGCTTACCCTGGACAGGGCGCTTGATCCAAAAATGAGAGTTCCTCTTCGATTCCTCATCACCATGATCAAGGAAGTGAAGATTATCGACAATTTCACGGTTCAGATCAGCCTGAAATATCCGTTTGCTCCGTTTGCCCCGACACTTTCAACAAATGTGGTGCAACCCATTTCGCCGGCGGCTATCGATAAGTTCGGTGAGAATGTGCGTCAGACTCCTGTGGGAGCCGGGCCTTATATGTTGAAAGAGTGGGTGAAGGGAGACCGGATCGTTCTTACCCGTAATCCGGCCTACTATGGTCCGAAGCCGACTGTTGAGAAAGTGACCTTTAAAATTGTACCGGACGATGCGACCCGCGAAGCCATGTTAAGGGCCGGTCAGATCGACATCTGCTATAAACCATTGCCGGCAAATGTGGCGTCCCTCATGGCTGATCCGAATATCAAAGTCGAGATGCCGCTGGATACAAGGACCATTTTCATGGGTCTGAATTATCAGAAGGGCGTAACAAAGAACAGGCTGGTCCGCCAGGCGTTCAACTATGCGGTGGATAAGAATGCCATTGTCAAAAGGATTCTTTTTGACACGGCCGTAAGAATGGAAGGGCCGTGTTCACCCATCCTTTTCGGCTGCCTCAAGATGGACAAGCAGTGGGATTATAACCCTGAAAAAGCCAAGCAGCTTTTAAAAGAGGCGAATTTTGATTTTAACCAGACGGTCTCCATGCGGACACCCCAGGGTCGATATCTTTTCGACAAGCAGATTTCCGAAGCGGTCCAAGCTTACCTCCAGGCCATCGGAGTGAAGACGGAGCTTAGAACCTATGATTGGCCCACCTATGTGGCCGGACTTCTAAAACCTCTTCCGGAGACCGAGCTTGAAGTTTTCCTCCTTGGATGGGGGCCTATGATTCTCGATGCGGATACGGCGCTCTATGGCCAGTTTCATTCCAGTGTGAATCCCCCCT
>JBFMEI010000069.1:0-9013 GCA_040753295.1 Thermodesulfobacteriota bacterium
GGGAATCGCTTCGGCAGATGAAGGCGTGACCCGTAATGTAGACAGGATGCCTCTTGATGCGGATAAATATATACCGATGCCTTTTCCGCAAGAAAGGATAAAAACAAAACAGCAGGTTGCTGCGCCGTCATCTGTCAAGGCTGTGGCTTATAATCCGGAAACTAAAAAGGAAGTTGTTGTTGATCTTCAGTCTTTAAGCAGAGAAATCGCCTCGTTTATTTCAACCCCTGGAAGCCTCGGCCGGACATCTTCGACGAATTCAAATGAGCAGATCGGTCTTGAAAACTGGACCGATATCTCTGCAGTCGGAAACACTCAGGACTATCCCTGGAGGGTAAAGGTAAAGCTTTTTCAGGAATATCCGAATGGAGGAAAATATGTATGCTCCGGAACCATGATACAACCGGCTTATGCTATTACTGCCGGACATTGTATTAATGACGGGAGCGGGGGAGCATGGGCGAAATCTGTTACGGTTGTTCCCGGCTATCGGGATGACTGGGCTCCTTATGGATCTGCATATGCCACCAACCTTTTGTCTTTTTCACCCTGGGTCTATGACGGTAATTTCAATTATGACATCGGTGTGATCGCCCTCGACAGGGCTATCGGAGCAACGGTCGGGTGGCATGGATTCGGATATACGACAGATCGGAGCTTTTACCTCAACAACGTATTCAACAACGCCGGATATCCGGCTGAGGCAAAATACGGTTTTACCGGTAAAACCCTCTATTATCGCTACGGCTATAACGATGACTTTGCGGATGATTGGGGAAGGCCTTATGTGGTCCGTTTTTGGAAGCCGAGCTGGGGGGGACATAGCGGAAGCAGCATGTACATTTATTACCCCGATACCGGATGGCGTGGGGTTTATGGAATATTATCCACCAGCGACCGGGTTTCGAACACTGGAATCGTCATCATGGATGAGTATGAATTTAATACGATTCGCAATTATACCGGGGCTTCAGCGCCCGCCTTTGATTTGACACCACTTGGTGTCACGACCAAATCCATCGGATCCTCGGACAGCCGTCAGATGGAGATGGCCTATATCGCCCACAACAGCTCATCCGCTTCCTGGAGCGGAACGGTGACGGCAAGCGTCTATCTGTCGAAAAACGAAAACATCTCTGCATCCGATACGCTCATTCAGAAACATTCGTTTAAAGCGGATTTCGGTCCCTGGTCATCGGCGGAAGTGAAAGTTCCCCTGGTGAGCATTCCCGAGAATATGGCCAAGGGAATCTATTATCTGGGCGTCGTCCTTGATATTGATGATGGAAATACGCTGAACAATGATTCAGACGGTCAGGATGCCGCGAAGGTGGCAGTTCTTAATTAGTAGCCAGAGGCCAGAGATCAGAGGCCAGAGATCAGAGGCCAGAGATCAGAGGCCAGAGGTCAGAGATCAGAAAAGAAGTTCAAAATTGAAAGTTGAGAAAAGCCAGAAGGCTGGAATATTAGAAGGCTTTCCAGTCTCCTGGCTTTCTTGCTTTCCGGCTTTCCAGCCTCTTGGCTCCAATAACTGACAACTGACAACTGGCCACTGATAACTGATATCTATTTTGAATGGGACATTTTTCTCCACCCTTCACGGGAAAATTTTGATTCCCTGCCGAGTCCCCATTCCTTCATGGCAGCAAGATAGGCGCGGATATCCGACTTGGCAAGCTTTGTAATCTCTTCTCTCTCTCTGTCCCGGGTCTGGGCGTCATCAGGTGTGATCCCGACCCAGGTGGCAAACCCTTCGTCAAAGACCCATTCGGCAGTGATGCTTTCCGGATCAGCCCCCATGATGGGAGAGCGCTCTTTGATGAGATCCATATTCAGCTCCAGAACCCATCCATTATCCCAAACCCGGTTCTTTGTACCTGAATCCGGAGCAGGGCCGCATTCCGGGCAGTAGACTTCGGAAACAGACTCTTCGTCTAAAACCATTTTTCCAAAAAAGATTTCCGCCGTATGCTTTCCGCAGACGCACGACTTTCGATAGCTCTGACACATTTCACACCTCCCATGAGGAATTGGTCGATTGTTGGGATTTAAGTTAATACAGCGTGAGGACGTTGTCATTGACTCAGGTCAAGAAAGAAGTTCAAAGTTCAAAATTGAAAGTTCAAAGTTCGAAGTTCAAAGATGAGGAAGGTGATCTTTCATATCGTCATGCCGGACTCGATCCGGCATCCAGAAATAAAGAAAGTTCAAAATTAGAAGTTCAAAATTGAAGAACAGTGGCCAGTTGCCAGGATTCAGATGCCAGATCCCCTCTCCCTGAGGGAGAGGGTTGGGGTGAGGGCGACTAAGGGACAGAAATAAGTTCAAAGTTGAGGAAGGGGAGGTGGAAAAAGTTCTTGACAAGAGTTAGCTTAAAGTTTACAAATCAGACACTATGGAAGAATTGGAAAAACAAGCAATAGATCTAATAAGTGGAATTGGTAAACGAATTCGGGATATTAGAAACAAACGAGGCATGAATCTGAAGGATCTTGCTCAGAAGACAGGGTTTACTAAGAGCTATCTGAGCCAGATCGAAACCATGAAACGGGAACCTCCCATCAGCACCCTTTCCAAAATCGCCTATGTTTTAAGCGTAGATGTCACATTTCTTATCAGCGGCGAAAGACGCACCGAAAAATCCCCCGGCATCACCGTGGTCCGCAAAGGCGAAGGAAGGGCCAACTACGGGCCCTTTGGAGAGAGAGGATTTCTTTATGAATCCCTTTCTTACAAAAAGTCGGACCGGCTCATGGATGCCTATATCATCACCATTGGAAACGATTTCCCTCCCAAAGCCTTTTCCCACGAAGGGCAGGAAATCGTTTACGTTCTTGAAGGAACCCAGGAGTTTCTTTACGACGGTGAAACATATTTTTTCCATGAAGGAGATTCTTTTTTCTTTGATTCAAACAAACCGCACTACTCCAGGACGGTAGGAGAAGGACCCGGAAAAATTCTGATGGTCTTTTCCGTAATGAAAGCCAACGCTCCCGGAGAAATGCTGTCACTCAAAAAAATAGAAAGGGAGAATTGAAAAATGAAAAAAACAACCCTTTTCAGGCAGCTCATGCTTGCCGATGAAATCCTGGTTATGCCCGGCTGCTATGATGCCCTGTCGGCAAAAATCGTGGAACTCGCAGGGTTCAAGGCGGTCACCATGGGAGGGTATTCCGCCTCTGCGGCCACTCTCGCCAAACCGGATGTGTCCCTGCTGAGTCTTACCGAATACGTCCAGATCGTCCGCAATATCGTGCAGGCCGTGGATCTCCCCCTTTTTGTGGACGGCGACACAGGACATGGGAACGTGACGAATGTGCAGCGAACCATCCGGGAGTTTGAAAACGCAGGCGTGGCCGGCCTCTTCATCGAGGATCAGGTATTCCCGAAACGGTGCGGCCACATGGAAGGAAAACAGATCATCCCCACATTGGAAATGACGGCCAAGCTGAAGGCGGCGGTCGACGCCAGGGTGGACGAAGACCTGGTCATCATGGCCCGCACCGATGCCATCGCTGTTTACGGCATCGATGAAGCCCTTGAACGGGCTCATGCCTATGTCGAGGCCGGAGCGGATCTCATCTTTGTGGAAGCCCCCACATCGGTTTCGGAAATGAAGCGCATCAACGACAGCATCCATGCCCCCACCCTGGCCATCCAGATCGAAGGAGGAAAGACTCCGCTTCTGACGACAAAGGAACTGGAAGCTTTTGGCTACAACATTGTGGTTTACCCCAACGCTCCGATCTATGCCGTCTCCTGGGCGTTGCGGGAATTGTGGCGAACGTTGAGAAATGACGGGTCGACGAAAGCATTCATGGACAGGATGATCAATTTCGATGAATTCAACACTCTTGTCGGGCTGGACAAGATCCGGGAGCGCGAATCCCATTATTACCGGGATTTCTTTGCTTCCCTGGGTTGAATCGATGGTTCGCCGCCCTTATTCCGAACCTGTTTCTCATAAATTTTCATGCTGGATTCAGGTATAAACCCCAACTCATGAGGAGGATGTTATGAAACCGACACGGACCCTTTTAACGATTCTTGTATTGCTGATCATGGCGGTTCCCGCCGGAGCGCAGCCGTATAAGATGCGCATCTCCCATCAGCTTCCGGACACTCACCACATCGCTGCCAACGTCAAATACTTCAAGTCACTCGTGGAGGAAAAGACCCAGGGAAAGGTGGTTGTCGAAGTCTATCCGGCGGCTCAGGCGTTCAAACCCAAGGAGGTCATCAACGCCGTGGTCACCGGAACCATTGAAGCCGCGCTTTCAACCAACTTCGAGTGGGCGGGAATGCTTCCCATCATGGACGCGGTCCTGATTCCCTGGGTTATCACGGATCTTTCGGTCATCGAAAAAGCTCTGGATGGAGAACCCGGCAAGATTCTTTTCAAAGCCCTTGAATCCAAGGGTGTTGTTCCTCTCATGTGGCTTCTCCAGTGCCGGACCAACCTGTATACGTCGAATGCCGGCCCCCTTATCATGCCTGCGGATTTCAAGGGTAAAAAGATGCGGGGAACGTCCAAGATCATGAATCTCGGCTCCGAAGCCTTGGGCGCCGTTACAATGCCTGTCAGCGGTCCTGAGGTTTATATGGCTCTGCAGCGGGGAACCATAGACATCGGGCTGACCGGTATCGATGCGGCCCTGGCCCGGCATTATTATGAAATCCAGAAGTACGGCACTGTGGTCAATAACTTCACGGTACTGCATCCCATGTTCATCAATCCCAAATTCTGGGGATCCCTCCCCGCAGACCTGCAGCAGGTTGTCCGGGAGTGCGGTCTGGCCGTACAGAAGAAAAGCATCCAGGACAGTGAAAAAGCCAGGGGAGAAGCAATTACGGAGCTTCAGAAGAAAATGACGATCCATCTCCAGACTCCGCAGGAAGAAGCGGCCTGGAAAGCGCTCATGCAGAAATCGGTTCTTGACTATTTTCTTGAGAAAACAGGCGATGAGGGAAAACGGTTCATCGACCATATTCAAAAAATCGGGAAATAACTCATGAATGAGACGTCCGGATATCTTGAAAAAACGATCGACCGGCTGACGAGTCTGGGGGCTGTCTTCGGCGGCCTCTTAACAGCCGCGATGACGCTTATTGTCGGGTATGCCGTGGTGGGGCGGTACATTTTCAACCGCCCCATCGGATGGTCCGAAGAGATTTCCGAGTATCTTGTGGTCTGGGCCGTTTTTCTGGGAGCTGCATATACGCTCAAGGAAGACGGCCATATCGGAGTGGATATTCTGACTTCGCGTCTTAAGGAAGGAACCCGAAGGATTTTTCTGCGGTTTCAATATCTGGTTGGCCTGATCTTCTTTTCGCTGCTGTTTTATAAAGGAATCGAGATGGTGGCGCTGTCGCTTCGGATGGACAGCCGTTCCATGGCCATTGAGTTTCCACTCTTTGTGGCCCACCTGTCGGTACCGGTGGGCTCGGTGCTCCTGATTCTTCAATGCATTCATAAACTTCTTCTGCTGCGTTCAAAAAGGGTTGAAGAAGGAAGAAAGGGATAGGGTGAGGAGAAACCATGGAAACAGTTCTGATTTTCGGCATCCTTCTGATTCTCCTGGTCACCGGCCTTCCGGTCTTCATCTCCCTTTCCGTTCTTGCCGTCGGAGCCCTTCTGATCACCGGACAAGGCCTTTCCATCCTTCCCATGACCATGTACGGAGCGATGGAAAATTTCGTGCTTCTTGCCGTACCGCTTTTCATGCTGATGGCCCACATCATGACCCGGGGAGGCGTCGGGGACGATCTTTTTGATTTTGTCCATGTATGGCTTCGGCATTTTCCCGGGGGACTCGCCATGACCACTGTGGTCACCTGCGCCATCTTTGCCGCCATCTGCGGGTCTAGCGCCGCTACCGCCGCCACCATCGGGATTGCAGCGATTCCGGCCATGCGGCGCTATAAGTACGACAAGAACTTTGTCCTCGGCCTGGTGGCCGCAGGCGGAACCCTCGGTATTCTGATTCCCCCCAGCGGCCCCATGATTATCTATGGTGCGGTCACGGACACATCGGTGGGAAAGCTCTTCATGGCCGGAATCATCCCGGGGATCGTCATTTCAATTCTTTTTCTCATCTACTGCTGGATCTTTGCTTCAAAACGCCCGGAGCTCAAGGGGGAAAGTGCCTCATCATGGGCGGACCGCTGGAACGCCTCCAAACGCGCTGCTCTCTCACTGATCATGCCGCCGGTCATCATCGGAGGCATTTATCTCGGTCTTTTCACGCCCACGGAAGCTGCGGGTGTCGGCGCCATCATGGCCTTCATCATCTGTTTCATTCTCTACCGGAGGCTTGGGATCAAAGACCTTGTCCCCATTTTCAAAGATACGGTGAAGACAACCACCATGATCTTCATGATCATCGGTGCCGCAATCCTTTTCGGACAGGTTCTTACCATCAACCAGATCCCCCAGAAGATCGTCAACATCGCCGTTCAGCTCGATCTCAACAAGTGGACCTTTCTGATTTTCGTGAACCTGCTGCTCCTGTTTCTCGGATGTTTTCTAGAAGTGGTCTCTACCATTCTAATCGTGGTCCCCATCTTCTTTCCCATCGTCATGCGCCTTGGTATCGATCCGGTATGGTTCGGCATTATCTTCACCATCAACATGGAACTGGCGCTTCTTACGCCTCCGGTGGGGATGAACCTTTATGTGGTGATGGGCGTGGGGGAAAGCAAGCTGAAAGAAGTCGTCAAGGGAGTATGGCCCTTTCTGCTTCTTCTGGTCGCCGGTCTGATTCTGATCATGCTTATTCCGGATTTGAGTTTATGGTTGACCCGGTTCGTGAATTAAGAAGTTCAAAATTAGAAGTTCAAAATTGAAAGTTCAAAGTTCGAAGTTCAAAGATGAGGAAGGTGATCTTTCATATCGTCATGCCGGACTCGATCCGGCATCCAGAAATAAAGAAAGTTCAAAATTAGAAGTTCAGAATTGAGGAACAGTAGCCAGTAGCCAGTTGTCAGATTCCAACTTTCCAGCCTTCTGGCCTTCTGGCTTTCCAGCCTCCCTCCCTCTGGGAGAGGGTTGGGGTGAGGGCGACTAAGGGACAGAAATAAGTTCAAAGTTTAAAATTGAAATTTCAAAGTTCGAAGTTCAAAGATGAGGAAGGTGATCTTTCATATCGTCATGCCGGACTCGATCCGGCATCCAGAAATAAAGAAAGTTCAAAATTAGAAGTTCAAAATTGAGGAACAGTAGTCAGTTGTAAGATTCCAACTTTCCAGCCTTCCAGCCTTCTGGCTTGCCGGCTTAGTATCCTTTCTCAATCTCGAATTTCTCGAAATGTTCTAATTCCTCAACTTTGAACTTTCAATTTTGAATTTTGAACTTCTTCCCGCTTCCCAGCCTTCCAGCCTTCTGGCCCCTGACCCCTGGTTATTGGCAACTGCTATTTCAGCGAAAAATCAGCAATCACATAATCGGCAAGAAGAAACGGATAGTCGGATTCTGAGGAGACGGCGGGCTTGCTTTTGGCGCTCTTATCAGTGTTTTGGAAAACAAGAAGGCGAAGCTCCTTCTTTCCTTTAACAGTAATTTCAGTGACCGGATTTTTATAATCCTCTTTTTTGGCGCCCTTGATAAAATCCTGGCATTTTAATGCGGAGAGGGTGGTAAGGATCCGCCGCACCTTATCATTCTCCGCAGGTTTTCCATCGGCACCCTCCCACGTGGGCTCAACCTTTTTCGCTGATGCCTGATCCCCTTTGTTTTTTCCGGGGTCCTCTTTTGCCGCCGGATCCGGATCTTTGCGCCGCAGAAGAGTTGTCTTACCATCTTTCCGGATGCCAAGCTCGGTCACGTCCTGGGTGTCAAAAGCCAGAACCGTTTTATCCCTCAGCGCATCCGGGGTGACGTCAAATTTTGTCCTCAGATTCCCCTGTGCCTGATAGACGATGGGATCTCCTTCAAGCCGGACATGGGTATGCCTGAACGTCGAAGCGGTGCTGCCGATATCCATCTCCCGGCTGATCTTCTCCCCGGCCCAGATTTTGATATTGACTTTCTTGTCATTCCCCAGTTCATAGCGTTCATAATTTTTCGACTCGGATATCCGGGCTGAAAGGGCAAACTGTTCCATGGATTGGAGCATATCATTGATTTTCATAGCATCTGCCGGAAACCCTTCCGGATCCATGATCCAGCGGTTTTCCTTCCGGGCCGCCGACAGACGGCCGCCTGCTCCGGTTATTTCGATCTTCGTGATATCTCCTGATTTCACCGGAGCGATCTCAGGGAGCCGGTAATGGGTCCGGTCGGTCTTTCGCAACACCAGATATGCCGCCAGGGCGATGATGACAACGCCCAGCACAAGATACTCTTTTTTAAACTTCATACCATCTCCATCTAACTGCAGACTCTGAACATCTCCTGAATTCTTCTTCTCCGGCTTCCCCGGTAGGCGTAGACGCCCAATCCGAACAGAACCACCATCACCGGAATCCCGACAATGTTAAACGCCTTGATAACAGTCTTTACAAATGGATCGGTCTCCTTAAGCGGGTTAAACCGGGCTTCTTTTCCCCGAAGTATTGCGATTTCCTCCCGGTTATTGAGATAGTCAAGAAGGTTTAATGTAAAAATGGCATTCTCGGTTTTTCCTTCCGGATCTAAAATATTATCCTTGAGCATTTCGGAAGATCCCATGATAAAGACCTTGGCCGGCCGTCCTTTGGCGGAAAACGCCCCTTTTGGTTCTATCCTGGAAAGATCCGCGCTTGCTTTGGGTTTTTCCTCCTGCTTTCCGGAAGCCTGCTTTTTCTCTGTTCCCTTGTCGCTTCCCGCAGCCGGCTCAGGCTTTTCCGGAAGCGGTTTTCCGGCAAAATAGCTCGGGAATTCCCCTTCCAAAAGATAGGCCAGGGGATAGCTTTGTTTTTCCTGGTCCGAGGCCGGAGGCTGGATGAACATGGGATTTAAGTTGATCCGTTCTTTCATTTCCCATGATTTTTCAGATGACGAGAAGATCCGGTGGGCCTTAATCTTATTTTCAGC
>JBFMEI010000070.1:0-8949 GCA_040753295.1 Thermodesulfobacteriota bacterium
TGCCGTTTACAATCTCGCTTATTCTATTAGGCGGAACAGAAATATCACGAGACAATTGATTAATGCTTATGCCCATGGGTCCCATAAAATCTTCCCGTAAAATTTCACCTGGCGCAATGGGTTCAAGAAAATCTTTATTACTCATCTTTTCACCTCAATAATAATCGACGATAGCCACGTTAAAGGCATTGCCATCATGCCATTCAAAACAGACTCGCCATCGTTTATTAATGCTGATTGCATATTGCCTTTGCCTTTTGCCCTTCAAAGCGTGAAACATGTTCCCCGGATTTAGCATTAACGCATTCAGGCTTGGTGCGGCATTGAGAACCATCAGTCGTTTCCGGGCTTGCCTCTCAAAGGATTGGAATCGGCGTACCCGTCTGTCGTTAAAAAGTTCCTCTGTATCTTTGCAGACAAATGATTTTATCATATGCTTAAAGTATTATGTATAACGTAATATGTCAAGCGGATAAATTTCAGGGGTATAATAACGTATGGCTAACCTGCAGGGGGGCCCTTGCGCCGGCACGAGAACCAGAAATCGGCATCGTAGCCACCGTCAGGTTCAGCCACTGGATCGATCCATACCATGCCTCCTGTTTTAATATGCTGCCATGGCAACTATAGTTATGTTCCGGTTAATCCGGATCTGTGCCACCATAAAAATATTTTTTGGGTATACAGTATGCCCAAAAAACACGAAACCGGCCATCATCGACCGGTTTCTAAGCTATTAAAATTATCTGGTGGGCGGTACTGGATTTGAACCAGTGGCTTCTACCGTGTGAGGGTAGCACTCTCCCGCTGAGTTAACCGCCCCTGGATTTAAAAGTCTACCTTGTCCTTTAACTCTTTCCCCACTTTAAAAAATGGAAGCTTCTTGGATGGGACATTAATTTTTTGACCTGATTTTGGATTTCGACCGATGTATGGTTTATAGTGCTTTACCGTAAAGCTCCCGAATCCTCTGATTTCGACCCGATCCTTAACCGCAAGCGTATCGGATATGGTATCGAAAAAAATATCGATAACGGTTTCGGCATCTTTTTTATTGATTGTCGTACCTTCTTTTAACTGGTCGATAAGATCAGATCGGTTCATATGGGCTCCCTGAATAAGATTTGATCCATTACAGATTTTTTTCTCCTGATATCAGCATCAATATAATAACGTGGCGATTTTCAAGTCAAGCATTTTTTCCTTCATCTCCTTCATTGACTTCTTTCTCACTGACGGGTTGAGGCTCTTTTTCAGAAAAATCATCGTCTGGTGTTTTATTGGGGGTAACCCCCAGATCTTCGATTTCTTTGGGAGTGGGAAGCTCGGTCAAGTCTTTTAAGTCGAATACTTCAAGAAACTGCCTGGTGGTTCCGTAGATCAAAGGGCGTCCGGGGATTTTCTGTCGTCCCATCACCCGGATCAGTTTTCGTTCCAGAAGGAGTCGGAGAACACCTCCGCTGTCGACCCCGCGGATGGCTTCGATGTCATTTCGGATAACCGGTTGTTTGTATGCAACGATGGCAAGGGTTTCCATCGCAGCCCTGCTGAGCCTAGCCGGAGCCGGCTGGAGAAGACGCTTGATCCAGTCGCTGCACTGGGGCCGGGTCCGTATCTGGTATCCTCCGGCGACTTCACTTAAGAAGAAACCTCCGGTCCGGTCTTCATATTCTTTTGATAAGGATTGAAGGGCTTCCCGGATTTCTTTAACATCAGCTTCGGGTATTGCTTTTTTGATCCGTTCCAGGGAGAGCGGATCGGTGGACACAAAGAGAAGGCTTTCAATAATATGTTTCAGTTCGGGTGTCATTGATAAAAAAGCCGGATTATCCCGCTTTCCACATGTTGAAAGATTCGGATGATGGCGAGTTTCACCATCTCCAGAATGGCTAAAAAGGTGACGATGATTTGACTTTTATCCGCTTTTTTCTCAAAAAGCTCATCAAAGGTGACGGATCCCTTAATTTCCAGGATATCGACGATCTCGGATATCCGGTCTTTAACCGATATCCGGTCTGCCGTCAGATCGACCCGCTGCTCCAATGCGATGTTTTTCAATATATTCTGAAAAGCCTCGATCAGCTCAAAGAGTCCGATCTGAATCAGTTCATCGCTGGCATCGATAAGTTCATTAGCTTTTTGGGGGGTTCGGATAAAGGTGTCTTCTCCAAGAATATTTCTGGTAATCAGGCTTTCCGCAGCGGATTTGAGTCGAAGATACTCGAGCAAGGGGCGGGTGATCTCCATGCGAGGATCTTCATCGTCTCCTTCGATTTCCTCGTGAACCGGGAGCAACAGCTTCGATTTGATCTGGGTCAGCGTGGCGGCCATGACCAGAAATTCACCTGCCAGATCGATATTCATGGTTTTAAGCATCTCCAGATAAGCCAGATACTGGTCTGTTATGAGTGCAATGGGAATATCATAAATATTGACCTCATTTTTTTTAATCAGAAACACCAGGAGATCCATGGGTCCTTCGAACACATCGCTGATTTTAACGCGGTACATCTCTTCAGAAATGTGCGGATCTTCCAATCTAATCTCATCTCCAGGCATTAACGGTTTTTAGAGCGGGAAGAATTCGATATTTCCCGGTTTTTCTCCACGGTTTCCTAACTGATTTTAACTGCAGTCCGGACTTCTTCCATGGTTTTTTCTGCAATTTGCCTCGCCCGGTTGCAGCCGTCGGTGATAATGTCATCCACAAGGTCGGGATGGGTTTCATAAAAAGCTCTTTTTTCCCGAACCGGAGCCAGAGCATCGGCCAGATGACGGGCCATGATTTTTTTGCATTCCACACACCCGATCTGGGCGTTCCGGCACTGGATATTGATGGTTTCTACGGTTTTTTTATCCGTATAAATGTTGTGAAACTCAAAGACATTGCAGACGTCCGGATTTCCCGGATCCGATTTTCTTGCCCGCTGAGGATCTGTAATCATCTGGGCAACGGTTTTTTGAATCGAAGCCGGGTCATCGGAAAGAAAGATGGCGTTGTTGTAGCTCTTGCTCATCTTCCGGCGGTCGGTTCCGAGTATTTTGGAGGTCTTGGTGAGAATCACCTGGGGTTCGGGAAAAATATTTCCATATAGGGTGTTGAATCGCCTTGCAATTTCCCGTGTGATCTCCACATGGGGGACTTGATCCACACCGACGGGAACACCATAGGCTTTGTACATGATGATGTCTGCTGCCTGGAGAACCGGATATCCCAAAAATCCGAAAGTGGAAAGATCCTTGTTTTTAATCTGAGTCAACTGATCCTTATAGGTGGGGTTTCTTTCCAGCCATGGGACTGGAGTGATCATGGAAAGGAGGAGAAAGAGCTCCGAGTGTTCCTTGATATGAGACTGGATAAAAAGGGTGCTTTTTTCCGGCGTCAGTCCGACGCTCAGCCAGTCGATCATCATTCCTCTGATGTATGCGGAAATAAGACGGGTATCTTCATAGTCGCTGGTCAGGGCATGCCAGTCTGCAATAAAATAAAAACAGTCATAGTCATTTTGCATTCCGACCCAGTTAAGCAGCGCGCCGTGGAGATTTCCGAGATGAAGAGGCCCTGTGGGGCGCATACCGCTGACAACCCGTCTGTTTTTGATCATTTCAAGCTCCTGAATTTGCGAAGAATTCCCTATTTCGTCTCCAATATTAATTCAAAAGATTACTATTAAAACAATTTGCGATCCTTGGCAACTTTTTAATCCGGCTGTGTGTAATCTTTAGGGGGCGATCAAGTCAATGGGAATCGCTCAGGAATTGTAGGATTTGACGAAGCTGATTTCTTCGGAACGGGTTTCGAGGCTTCCGTTTAGCTTTGCTTTGAGAATCGCCTGAAGAATTTCACGATAGATCGGACCGGGTGAAATTCCCATTTTCAGAAGATCCTTCCCTCGAATCAGCGGTTTAATATATCGAAGTTGGGTAAAGTAGTTGGAAATCATTCTTTTAACCGCTTCAGATTCCGTTGCCGCCATCATAAAAAGAACCAGTTCGGTTCTGAATCCGATGAGCCGTAAATAGAGGGTGCTGTTTTGAATCGGTTTATTCCGTTCAAGATATTGGAGGCATTTTTCAGCATGATACCGTTCATGAGTGAAAATGGCGGTAAGGCGGGGTGGGAGTTCAAGCCGGCTGCAGATCGCTGTCGTTGTGGCCGGATCAGCCTGGTAAATCAGCGCCAGAAAATAGACCGCCCATTTCATGTAGGCTTCTTCCAGAAAGAGGAGATCATGCCAGGAAAGGACTTTTTTTACCGAATTAAATAGTAAAATCCGGTCTTGATTCATAACAATGGAAGGATGGATGACGGAAAGGAGATTGAAATCGTGAAGCCGGGTGATGGCGGATACCGGATTTTCTTCCTCGAGGATCTGGCGCAGTTCTGAAAAAACCCGCCTGCCGCTTAGGCGTTGGAAAAAATTCATTTTAACGGCATTTTCAATGAGTCCCAGGGTCAATTTCCCGATAGAGAATCCGAACCGTTGTTCAAATCGAATGGCTCTGAAGACACGGGTAGGGTCCTCAACAAAACTCATGTTGTGGAGAACCCGAATCGTTTTTTCTTTGATGTCTTTTTGTCCGGAAAAAAAATCGATAAGGATTCCGAAACGATCCGGGTTCAATGCGATTGCCAGGGTGTTGATGGTAAAATCTCTTCTGAACAGGTCCAGTTTGATGGAGCTCATTTCGACGACAGGAAGAGCAGCGGGAAATTTATAATATTCCAGTCTGGCGGAGGCGACATCGATTTTAAATCCGTCCGGCAAAATCGTTACGGCGGTTCCGAATTTTTCATGGGAATGAATTCGGCCTCCGTGAGCTGCAGCGTATTTTTTTGCAAAATCGATTCCATCCCCTTCAATGACGATATCGATGTCTTCATTGGATCGATACATGAAAAGATCCCGGACAAATCCGCCGGCCACAAACGCATCATATCCGATCCCGGCGGCTGTTTCGCCGATATTCTTAAGAATCTGAAGAAGCCGCCTGGAGATGCGCTCCTTCATGAATTTGACGATATTCCGCGTTCTCGCAGAAACCGGCCCCAGGAGAGGATCAGGAGAAACAGCGGCAGCGCGCTTGGATTGTTGAACCAGAGTTTTGAGCAAGTCGGTCCGGGTGATGACACCGAGAATATTTCCCTTATCCACAACCGGAAGGATCCGTTGTTTGTTCTCAATAATTTTTTCCTGAATCTCAAGAAGAGTCGAGTCAGGTTTTGCCGTCACCAGCTCGGTGTTCATGTATTCCTTGACCGGAATATCACCGAGCTGATGATAAAGGGCTTTTTCAATGATTTGACGGGTGATGAATCCTACAAGATTGGGTTTATCGATCTGACTGACGGTATCCAAGGGTTTTTCAATGACGAGAAGCGCGTTGATGTTATAGCGGTTCAACAGCTCACCGGCATCCTTACAGGAGAATTCCGCAGAAACGGTAATAGGTGGAGAAGACATGAGATCCACGGCTTTACGCCGCGACTTGATCTGCGACTGAAGGAGAGCAACCAGTTCATGTTCGACCTGGGTCAGGGTCCGATCCTTTATTGTTGCGGATGCGGCAAATGGATGTCCTCCACCCCCGAGAAGTCCCAGGATGGCACCGGCATCGACTTCCAGAATTTTGCTTCTTGCCACCACGTAAATTTTATTTCCCATCAAGGCAATGGTGAATAAAGCATTCAAGTCTTCCATTCTGAGCATTTTCTGCACAAGAAAGGCAAAGTCCGGAATATATTCGTTTGCCGTAACCATGGTCACGGCAACTTCAATTCCATCAAAATAATATCGGGTGGCTGCCTGGATCATATCATTGAGAATTCCAACCTGTTCCGGACTTAACTCTCGTGAAATCAGGTTTGATATGGTGTTCAGGTTGGCTCCTTTTGATAAGAGAAATGCGGCTGCTTTAAAATCCCTCTCTGTTGTGGAAGAAAACGTGAAAGATCCTGTATCTTCATAAATTCCGAGGCAGAGGATCGTAGCCTCATCCGCAGAAATGGAGATTCGGCGTTTTTGAATAATTTCTGTTAAAATTGTGACGTTTGCGCCGGTGGAATGATGAATTTCGAAGTCTCCCTTAAGATCTCCGGGGGCCCTGGGATGATGATCATAGATATGAATCTCGATGTTCGGGATCTCCAGGAGAAAGGATAGTTTCCCGATCCGACCCGGCTGCTTGGTGTCTACGAGAACCAGGCGTTTTAATCTGTCAACGTCGATCTCTTTGATATCCACCATGTTGAAAAGGTACGCCATGGAGTCGATGAAGAAATTTTTCAGATTTTTTTCCTGGGATCCTGGAAAAATAACCAGGGATCCGGGATAGAGTTTTTGAGCCGCAAGCATGGACGCCAGAGCATCGAAGTCGGCATTCATATGGGTGATGACAAGGGTAAGCTCTTTGCTGCCAGAAGCGGTCGATTTTTGTTTTGGCACAGATGCTCCGGAGCCGGTTTTAATCCGTTTGTAATGACTGATCGGTGTCCTAAGGTACTGCTGATAATCCTTTTTAAAGGAAATCATGAGACAAATCAACTGTTGGAAACTCTATCATGATAAAAAGTGATTGTTGTTTAAAAACGGTTATGATACGATGAATCATTGTTATTTTTTTGATTATTGACTTATGATGACTGAAAAAGCCCCAAGCTACAGGTTTTTATTTGGCCCTGTCCATTCCAGACGCCTGGGTATCTCTTTGGGGGTCGATCTGATTCCCCATAAAACTTGTACTCTGAATTGTGTATACTGTGAATGCGGGAAAACAACCCGGTTGACATTGGAAAGGTCCGAATATCTTCCCACCGATGCCATACTGGAGGAGCTGGATTCGTTTTTATCACAAAATCCCAAGCTGGATTTCATTACTTTTTCAGGCGCCGGAGAACCGACTCTTCATAGCGGTATTGTAAAAATCATTGATTTCATTAAATCCCGCCATCCGCAATACCGCGTGGCGGTGCTTACAAACGGAACGCTTTTCATCCAGGCTCAGGTCAGAAATGAAATTGCCGGTGCAGATCTGGTCATTGCCTCTTTAGATGCAGCCTCTGCAGGAAGTTTTAATTCAATCAACAGGCCGCATCCGAAGCTGACGATCAATGATCTCGTTGAGGGTCTTGCAAAATTTCAGGAAGAGCAGCCCGGACAGCTTCAGGTGGAAGTCTTCGTTGTCCCGGGTCTAAATGACGCTCAGGATGAATTGAATTGCATAAAAACTGCGTTAAATGAAATCTCTCCAGGATTGGTTCATTTAAACACGCTCGACCGGCCTGGAACCGAGGAATGGGTCCGGCCGGCCACGAGAGATTCGCTCCATCTCATCGCCCGGCAACTGGGAGGCGTCGATGTGGTTCGATTTAAACCTGGAAGTCCGGATAAGGCTGAGTCGATGGAAAATGTTCAAGAACGGATCCTTTCAACTCTCAAGCGCAGGCCTTGCACATCACAGGATCTGGGAAACATGTTCGGGCTTGAAGAATCGGATTTGCAAGATCTTTTGAACCCGTTTATACTAAAAGGTCTTATCGAGATAAAAGAAATGGCCAGGGGAGTATTTTACAAAGCAAGAGAATAAACTAAATCCCGATACTCATATCCATTCGTTGATGGTTCAGTGAAAACTCTTCAACAGCAAGATATGCCAGGGGGTGGTTATGCCGGTTTTTCAGTGGGAAGGGCGGACAAGAAGAAATGAATTGCAGCGTGGAGAAATGGAGGCTCCGAATGCCGAAGCGGTTCGTGCGAATCTGACCAAACTCAGAATCACGCCCACCAAGATCAAAAAAAAACCGAAAGATCTTTTTGAAAATGTTTCCTTCCTTCAGCCGGGTGTCAAGGAGTCGGATGTCATCCTTTTTTCGAGGCAATTTTCCACCATGATTGATGCAGGGCTTCCGATTGTTCAGTGCCTGGATATTCTTCATGCGCAGCAGGAAAACAAGACATTGAAGAAGATGCTGAAACAGGTCATGGAGGCTGTTGAAGGCGGATCGACTCTTGCCGATGCATTAAAGCGATTTCCAAAACAATTTGATGACCTGTTTACGAATATGATCGCTGCCGGTGAGGCCGGCGGTATTCTCGATACCATTTTGAGACGTCTTGCCTCATATCTTGAGAAAGCCGCAAAATTAAAGCGTAAAGTCAAGGGGGCCATGACATACCCGGTCATTGTCCTTGGTATTGCCGTGCTCGTGGTTGCCGTTATTCTGGTATATGTCATCCCGGTATTTTCGGAAATGTTTTCCGATCTGGGAGGCCAGCTTCCGCTTCCAACCCAGTTGGTGATCAATGCCAGCAATTTTGTTAAAAGTAAAATTTTATACATCATTATCGCACTGATCATTCTTGCCTATGCACTTCGGAGATTTTACAAAACAGAGAAAGGGCGGGCCTTTCTCGATGATTTTGTACTCAAATTGCCGGTGATCGGGTTATTGATTCGAAAGGTTGCTGTGGCAAGATTTTCCAGAACCATGGGTACCATGCTCGCTTCCGGAGTTGCCATTCTGGAAGCGCTTGATATTGTTGCAAAGACAGCCGGAAATCGAACTATTGAAACCGCCCTTTATAAAGTCCGCTCCGGAATTGCCGAAGGTCGGACCATGGCGGATCCCCTGATGGAAAGCAAAGTTTTTCCTTCCATGGTATGCCAGATGATTGCTGTCGGCGAATCGACTGGAGCACTTGACGCCATGCTTGAGAAGATTGCCGATTTTTATGATGAGGAAGTCGATCAGGCAGTGGAAAATCTGACGGCAATGATCGAGCCCTTCATGATGCTTTTTTTAGGGGCTACCATCGGCGGGCTGGTCATCGCCATGTATCTGCCTATATTTAAAATGGCAGGAATGGTTTAGACCAGTCCGGTTAAGGGTTCTTATTTTATTCATATCACCAGATTTGTTTTCTGACTCAATCAATTTAGGTTAAAATT